>JAZSQG010000149.1:0-4760 GCA_045537855.1 Oscillospiraceae bacterium | reverse complement strand
CTTGGTGGCCTGCCAGTAGTCGGACTGGCTGGGCTGGATGCCGCCCAGGCCGGGGCCGCCGCGCTGCACATTGCAGATCAGGGCGGGCAGGTCGCTGCCGGCCAGATAGCTGATGCCCTCGCTCTTCAGGCTGATGCCGGGAGAGCTGGAAGAGGTCATGCAGCGGATGCCCGCGGCAGCGGCACCGTAAATCATATTGATCGCGGCGATCTCACTTTCCGCCTGCAGGAAGGTGCCTCCGATCTTGGGAAGCTTCTTTGCCATGTATGCGGCGACCTCGGTCTGCGGGGTGATGGGATAGCCGAAGAAATGGCGGCAGCCTGCGCAGATGGCAGCTTCCGCAAGGGCCTCGTTGCCCTTCATCAATACCTTTTCAGCCAATGTTCCTTCCTCCTTACTTCTCAACGGTGATGGCTGCATCAGGGCACATGGCGGCGCAGCAGGCGCAGCCGATGCACTCGGCGCCTTCGATGAGACCTGCGGGATGATAACCCTTGTCGTTCATGCGGGTCTGATCCAGGGCGATGATGTGCCTGGGGCAGGCTTCGGCGCAGAGGCCGCAGCCCTTACAATACTTTTCATCAACACGAATACTTGCCATATGTTCTCTCCAATCCTGCCGCACAGCGGCGCTTATTGATAGATTCGGTGTTACATCCAGGGTGTTTTCACATGAATGTCCACGGGGAAAATGTCCTCCCGCCCCAGCTTTTCCGCGATGGCCCGGGGGGCGGTGGTGAAGCGGAGGGGCAGGCCCAGCTGCCTGGCCGTTTCCTCGGCAAAGGGGATCCCTGCCAGAACGGTCTCCTCCGTGGTTTCGCCCATGAGGTGGGTGTTGTTGGCTACGCCGGTGGCCTTCAGCCGGGAGGCGGTCTGGATCTCGCCCAGAAGGGCGGCAGCATGCTCGCTGTCCCCGGTGAGAGGCCGGTTTTTGTTCACCACATAGAGCATGTCATAATCCAGTTCGCCGATATAGCGGGAAAAGCGGCCCAGGGCCGTGGCGCCCGCATCGTCGCCGCCCACGTCCAGAATGACCCGGCCGGGCATCTCGAAGGTGGCGGCAATTTCCGCCGGAAGGGCGGGGATATCCAACGTGGACCGGGAATAGCGGGGAGCAATGAGGCGCACGCCTCGTTCCTCCAGCAGGGAAAGGTAATCCGAAGAGCGGAAGTAGGGATTGACAATGTCAAGATCCACCAGTGTGACCGCTTCGCCCTTTCCGGCCATGCTCAACGCCAGATTCAGGGATAGATTGGTTTTTCCGCAGCCGTAATGACCGCAGATGATCAGATATTTTTTCAGTTCCGCGTTCATCGCCCCCCCAGAATTTTGCCTGCTTCCGCAGATGGTTCGGCAGATACAGACAGATCATCAAACTTTAACTTGCATATGATAGCATATTCAATTGGGTAAATCAATAAATATATAATTGAAAATCAGGAAAATACAGGCCGGGATTTTGTGCGCATGCACAAATGGGAAGTCCTCGGCGCAAAAATCGGCGCCGCGGAAGTTACCCGGCACCGATTCGGCAGGCAGGCATGACCGCTTCGGTCACAATGAGACTTTTCTGCAGACGCTGCCCAGGGGGCAGTCGGCGCAGCGGGGCTTTCGGGCCGTGCAGTATTTTCGCCCGTGGAGCACCGTGCGGTGGCAGAAATCCGAGGATTTGTCCGGCGGCAGCAGGGCACGCAGGTCCCGCTCCACCTTTTCCGGCGCGGTTTCTTTCGTGAGGCCCATGCGGCCCGCCAGGCGGATGCAGTGGGTATCGGTGACCACGGCGCTTTGCCCGAAGATGTCGCCGAGGATGAGATTGGCGGTTTTGCGGCCCACGCCGGGGAGCTTCAGCAGTTCCTCCATGCTGTCGGGAACCCTTCCGCCGTGCTGGGTGAGCAGCACCTCCGCGCAGGCGATGATATCCTTTGCCTTGGAGCGGTAGAAGCCGCAGGAGTGGATGAGTTCCTCCACATCCTCCTGCTTTGCTGCGGCCATGGCTTCCAGCGTGGGGAAGCGTTCAAAGAGCCCCGGGGCCACCAGGTTGACCCGCTCATCGGTACACTGGGCGGAAAGGCGCACGGCAAAAAGCAGCTGCCAGTCCACCTCATACTGCAGGCTGCAGAGCGCGTCCGGATATTCTTCTTCCAGCAGGCTGATGAGTTTTTCCACATAGTCTTTCATACTGCTTCGCCTCTCTTTCCGCATCCTCGCATTATTTTCAATAATACCATGTCAGACGATGGTTTTCCACACTTTTTTCTGGTATAATCCCCCTTGGGTGATAAAGATGACAAGACCTCTGGCAGACGAAATCCGCCCCCGCAGTCTGGATGACGTGGTGGGGCAGCGCCACATACTGGGGAAGGACGGTATGCTCCGCAGGATCATTGAAAGCGGGCAGGCTCCCAACCTGATCTTCTACGGACCATCCGGCACAGGCAAGACCACCGTGGCGGGCATTATTGCCGACGCCACCAAGCGCAGTTTGCGGAAGCTCAATGCCACCCAGGCGGGTACGGCGGATATCAGGGATATTATCAGCAGTCTGGATACCATGCTGGCGCCCAACGGCATTCTGCTGTATCTGGACGAGATCCAATATTTCAACAAAAAGCAGCAGCAGTCCCTGCTGGAATACATCGAAAACGGAAAGATCAGCCTGATCGCCTCCACCACGGAGAATCCCTACTTTTACATCTACAGCGCCGTGCTGAGCCGCAGCACCATTTTTGAGTTCAAGCCCGTCATGCCCGATGAGATCCTGCCTGCCATTGAGCGGGCTGTCCGCGCCATGGAGGTACGCACCGGCCTGGAGGCGGACTTTTCCCCGGAAGCCCTGCGCCATATCAGCTATGGCTGCGGCGGGGATGTGCGCAAGGCCATCAGCTCAGTGGAACTGCTGTTTTACGGCGGCAGGAACGATGGGGAGCGCGTCAGCGTGACGGAGCATGATGCGGAGCTGGTGGTGCAGAAAAGCGCCATGAAATATGACCGGGAAGGGGACCAGCACTACGATGTGGTGAGCGCCCTGATGAAGTCCCTCCGGGGCAGCGACCCGGATGCGGCCCTCCACTATCTGGCCCGACTGCTGGAAGCCGGAGATCTGGCGGGGGCCTGCAGACGGATTCTCTGCTCGGCCAGTGAGGACATCGGCATGGCCTATCCACAGGCGGTGAGCATCGTCAAATCCTGCGTGGATACGGCGCTGCAGCTGGGTCTGCCGGAGGCCCGGCTGCCCCTGGCTCAGGCGGTGATTTTGCTGGCCACCGCGCCAAAATCCAACAGCGTGGTCACGGCCATCGATCGGGCCATTGCGGATGTGCGCAAGGGAAAAAGCGGTTCCATTCCCCGGGAAATGCAGAATGTCCACGCAGACGGTGCGGGCTTCGAGCGGGAGCAGGGCTATCGGTATCCCCACAACTTCCCGGGCCATTGGGTGAAGCAGCAGTATCTGCCGGATACCCTGAAAAACGCTCGCTATTACGACTACGGAGACAACAAAACCGAGCAGGCTGCCAAAGCCTACTGGGATAAGATCAAAGGCTGAAACCGAAAGGGGTGAAGAACTTGGCGAGACTGGAGGAAGATGTTCGCTATGCCAAGGGAATCGGCGAACAGCGGGCAAAGATCCTGAACAGGCTGGGCGTCTATACCCTTCGGGATCTGCTGAGCTATTTTCCCCGGGATTATCAGGACAGAAGTGTGCTGCGCTCTCTGGGAGAACTGGAAAACGGGGAGAGCGCCTGTGTGCGTGCCATGGTGGTGAGCAGGCCTGTACTGGCCCGCATCCGCAAGGGCATGGAGCTGGTGAAGTTCCGAATTGCCGATGAAAGCGGCGTGGCGGATGTGACCTTTTTCAACCAGTCCTATGTGAAAAATCAGCTGGCAAGCGGGGGCAGCTATCTGTTTTACGGGCGCTTTCAGCGCAGCGGCAGTCGATTGGAACTGCTGAATCCCGTCTTTGAAAAGGCAGAAAATGCCGGCAGCAGCACCGGGCGCATCGTCCCGGTGTACCGCCTGTCCGCCGGGCTGAGCCAGAAGGTGCTGTCCAGGGCCGTCGAGCAGGGTTTGGAGGAGCTGGCGAGTCAGCTGCCGGAGCTGCTGCCGGAAGATATCCGAAAAAAATATGACCTGATGGATTGTGCCGATGCCTATCGGGATATCCACTTTCCGGCCACCATGGCTGCGGCGGAAAACGCCAGAAAACGCCTGGTTTTTGAAGAGCTTTTCGTCCTCGCCTGCGGACTCGGCAGGATGAAGGTGCAGCGGCGGGAGCAGGCAGCCCGGGTGATTCCCCAGGCAGACCCGGAGGTGTTTTTCCGCTCTCTGCCTTTTCAGCTCACCGGCGCCCAGCAGCGTGCGGTGAAGCAGGCGCTGGAAGACATGGCCGGCACCAGCGTGATGAACCGTCTGGTGCAGGGCGATGTGGGCTCCGGCAAGACCGTGGTGGCCACCGCCTGTATCTGGGCGGTGAAGCAGGCGGGCTATCAGTCCGCCTTCATGGCACCCACGGAGCTGCTGGCGGACCAGCATGCCGACACCCTGGACAAGCTCCTTTCGCCCTTCGGTATCCGCACCGTGCTGCTCAAGGGCAGCATGCGCGCCGCCCAGAAGCGCAATGCCCGGGAGGCGCTGGCTTTCGGACAGGCCGACCTGGTAGTGGGCACTCATGCCATCCTCTCGGAAGGGGTGGAATTTCAGGATCTTGCCCTGGTCATCACCGACGAGCAGCATCGCTTCGGCGTGGAGCAGCGGGCCGCGCT
>JAZSQG010000015.1:0-4548 GCA_045537855.1 Oscillospiraceae bacterium | reverse complement strand
CATGGCTACGATCCGACTTGGGTGCCGGGAAGCACCTGCAGGATCAGGCACTTGGTGAACTGCTCCGGGTCCTCACTGATGAGGCCCGCAGCGGCTTCACCGGTCATGCCGGTGCCTTTGGCAGAACCGATGCAGGACAGCACTGCGGCCAGACCGCCGCCCAGAAATGCCAGCGCGAGACCGCCGAATGCATTGATGAACTCAACCATGGATCGTATCCTCCTTGACAATTTCAAAATATTTCGTTTTTCTTCCCAGAGGGCGGAAGGGCTTGCCGCCGTCCTCATAAAATCTGCCGAAGAATTCCAGATACTGCAGTCTGGCCGCATGGACATAGGTGCCGATGACATTGATGCCCACGTTGAAAAGATGCCCCACGATGAAGATGGGGATGAAGAGGATGATGCTGCCGAAAAGGGAGCCCAGCACGTTGACGATGCTGGCCACGATGCCGCCGGCCAGCATCAGGGCCATGAGGCGGGAGTAGCTGAGCAGATCGCTGAAATAGCTGGTGATGTCGTAGAGACTTGCCAGACCGCCGGTGATCTTGCCGCCGACGGTGTTCTTGTGCCGGCCCTGGGTCAGCAGCAGCATCAGCACGCCGGCCACCGCCAGCCACCAGAAGCCCTTCAGGGCCCCCAGGGCGATGCCTGCAAAGAGGACCCACCAGCTGCCCACATCCCAGAGGGCGTCCAGCGGCTTTCCGTCCCGAATGAGCAGATAGGCCTTTACGCCCATGCCGAAAAGCAATTGCACAGCGCCCATGATCAGGGCGATGATCAGCACCTGCAGGGGATTTCCCAGGGGGTCGATCAGCTTGGGGAGGGCGATGTTTTTCCCGTACATCCCCGCCACCACGGTGATGGCGTCGCCGAAGAAGCTGCCGGTGAGCAGTCCCATGAAGGCGGTGGTGACGCCGCAGAGGAGCATCAGCTTCACCATGTGGCGGATGGTGCCCCGGAGCCGGAATTTCTTCTGCGCCACCAGAGAAAGGATGATGAACAGCAGGCCGTAGCCCAGGTCATTGAACATCATGCCGAAGAAGATGCAGAAGAAGGGGGCAATGAGGGGATTGGGGTCAATATTGCGGTAGTCGGGGAGACTGTACATCTCCGTGACCATGTTCAGCGGTTCCGTGAGGCGGTTGTTCTGCAGCCGTATGGGAACCTTGTCATCCGGCCCGGGGTCCGTAAGCTCCCAGGCACAGCAGAAGCTGCCCAGCAGGGCTTCCAGCTGCGGTATGTGGGGTTCATCCACCCAGCCGGTGAGGGCGAAGCTGCAGCTTGTGCTGGCGATCTGCTCTTCCGCCGCGGCGGCGTCCAGCTCCAGGCTGAGCCGGTCGTAATAAAGCTTGATGAGCCGTCTTTTGTCTCCGCAGCTTTTGAGATAGTCCAGTGTTTCCTGTGTTTCCCGTATCAGGGCTTCCTGCTGCACCAAGGCATCCCGGATGTTTTCCTCCGCAGTGCCCTGCAGTCCGGTCACGGGTGCCAGCTCAAAGAGGGCGTCCCGCAGCAGCGCCTCCGCGGCGGGGTACGCAGCCTTGGAGCAGAGAAAGACCACAGCCTTTCGGTGCCGGTCGCTCTCGGCTGGGATCAACGCGCATTCCCGCACCTCCTCTTCCAGTTGCCGTGAGAGGACCTCCAGGTCCGCAGAGGCGGGGAAGGAGCCCAACAGCACCAGGGAAGTCCCGGTTTCCCGCAGCTCCAGCGGGATGGGAACTCCGGCCCACAGCGCCAGGGCGGCGGCGCGGCTTTTTGCGGCGGCTTCCTCCGCCGCGAGGCTGTCCAGATGGGCCGCGGCTTCCAGAATGCCGCCCACGGCGCGCCCGGCTTCTCCGGAGATGTCGGCAAAGAAATCGGCTTCTCCGATGGCCTCCCGCCCGGGGAACAGCCCCGTTTTTTCATAGGCATAGGTATTCAGCAGCTTCAGCGCGGCTTCCGCCTGCTTCTGCCTGTTTCGCAGCGACTTCAGCCGTTCCTCCGCCTCCGCACCCGATGCGGGCTCCGAAAGCCCCTCGGGCAGGGGGCAGGGGCGCAGCTCCACGCAGCCAAGCTTCTGCAACGCATGCAGCAGCGCTGACTTGTCGCCCCGCAGGGCGGCAAGCTGCAGCTTTTTCATGGCAACGATCGACATATCAGATCCCGGCAATCCTTTCTGCCAGCCATTGGGCGACGGCGTCCAGCTTTTTGGCTCCCTCTTCCATCAGAAGCTTATCATTCAGCTCCGCCACCACGGCCAGCTCCTCCAGCCGCCGGGCGGCGCGCTGTTCCGCCGCTTCGTACAGGCGCCGGGCTTCCTGATCGCCCTGACGCCGCGCCTTTTCCAGCGCCTCACTGCGGTAAAGCTCGGCGGCATCCAGCAATGCGGCGGCCTCGGCGGCAGCGGCCTTCCGGATCTCCGCAGCTTCCGCTTCGGCGCGCAGGATCTCGTTAATTCCGTCCATAACAATCTGTCTCCGTCCGAAAAAATGTATAAACCACCTTAGTCTAGCATTATAAAGCATATGAATCATTAAATCAATGCTCATTTGCAACTAATTCTCGGTTAAGACGGCATTTAACTTTGGCGAAGTGACGGAAAGACAGCTGGTTGCAAAAATAATGATTGGATTATAACGGATAATGATGGATATGAAACAAAAAAACGGATTCCGAAAAGTCGGAAAAATCAGAAAAATAAGTTCCTTGAAAGAATTAAATGTAGAATCCTGCAGAGGAACATAAAAAAGGGCGCGCTGCAAAGGAAATGATATGCAGCGCGCTGCGGGTGAAGCATATGAAAGCCGTGGGGGATTTTGCGGGTGTTTTCGCCCGGAACGCCTTAGCGGAGATAGCGGGCCACTGTGGGAAAGGCGGGGCGGAAGCTGAAAAGCCGGTCCAGCAGCTTCCCGTACTGGGTGATGAGCAGACTGTTGACACAGGTGCAGACCACCGTGCCGGGGCCGATGAGCCACTGCCCCTCGTGGCGGATGCTCCGGAAGAGCAGCAGTGCCAGCAGCGCCGAAAAGCAGAGAGAAGAAATGTCGTAGATGCGCTTGAACTTTTCCGGCGACATCTTCAGCTTGACGGCCACATTCTTGACCACCAGCTCATAGACCTGGGGAGCCAGATAGGTGCGGAACAGCAGGGCAATGCCGAAGGCGGTGAGGCAGGCGCCCACGATCAGGCAAACGATGCGTCCGGCGATGCCGGGCGTCGGCAGCAGGTTCAGCAGGGACTGCCACAGGTCCAGCACCGCTCCGTAGGCCAGCACCGTGACCACCGTGAAGCTCCAGCCCAGGCGGATGCCCCGGTAGATGATGATCAGCGCCAGCAGCAGAATGCCCTGAAACAGGTATTCCCCCAGGCCGAAGCTGATGCCCAGCTTCTGGGAAATGATGTAGGCGGGGGCCACCACCATGGAAACGCCGAAGCTGGAAAAGGCCACCAGCCGGGTCCCCAGGGTGACGATGAGGATGCCGAAGACCCAGCTGAGCTCCTCGAAAAAGCCCCGTTTTTTCTTTTTCTCCATACGGAAACATTCCTTTTCGCAAAGATACCCGGAGCGGCGCTGCCGCCCCGGGCGGAAAACTCTGCAGGCAGGTCTTACCTGGCGTAGCGCTTGCGGGAAGCGATGTAGACTTCTTCCGCGAAGGCGGGGGTCACATACTCGGAGCCGTAGTGGCCCAGAATGACGGGCTTGCCCTCCTGGGAGTAGGCAGCCACGAAGTCCCGGGCGCGCTGCCGCTGCTCTTCCTCGCTGCTGCTCGCCACATCATAGGGATCGGGCCAGACGCCCAGCACGATCTTGTCGCCCCAGCGCTCGTAAAGGGCGTGGATGTCGTTCATCCGCTGGGGATCCCAGGCGTCGAAGCCGCCGTCGATGAAGCACTGGACGCGGCTGTCCACATGGCCGCAGGAGTGGAGGGTGGCATAGCGGCCCTTGCTGTGGATGTGGCCGGTGAGCTGGCGCATGAAGGGCACGAAGTATTCGTAGGCCACGGCCTCGGAGAAGAAGGGAGCCTTCTGGGCGCCCCAGTCGTCATGGATGTTGAAGCCGTCCAGCATGGGCCAATATTCACAGATCTTGTCCACCAGCCTGCAGGCAAAGTCCGTGGTGGCCTGGAACAGCTCCAGCAGCGCCTCCTGCTGCTCCTCATCGATAAGGGCCAGGGCGGCGGGGGCGAAGTCCATGAAGGAGATCAGGCGCTCGAACCAGAAACCGTTGATGAGGGACACCTGATAGGGGAAACGTCCGTCGATCTTCTGCTGGGCGGCATCGGCTGCCCAGTCCCAGCTGTCGATGTCGGGGAAGCGGATCTTGTCCTTCCACTCCCGCACGTCCGCCATCATCGGCTCGCCGGGCCGCACGATGCTGCCGCCCACGGCGGGGACCCAGACCCACTCGATACCGAAGCAGTCGGTGTTGTCCTTGCCCATGCCCCGGCCCAGATTGTCATTGTAGCACTTGGGGCCGATCATCTTGCTTTCGTTGCCGGTGGGGATCCAGAAGGGCGCCTTCTCATAGAGCAGAGCCATCATGTTTTCCCGGGCGGTGACGGGGGTGTTC
>JAZSQG010000303.1:0-3315 GCA_045537855.1 Oscillospiraceae bacterium | reverse complement strand
CTTCCCCGGTGCAAAATCATGGTGACAGACGGGCGGGGGAGTGGTATACTTCTGTGGTGCTGAAGAGAATTCTGTGCAAATTTGCAGACGGACATGAAAGGATGAAGCACGGTGAAGAAGCTTCCTTACTGGAACCACAATGCAGCCTATTACCCCTGGCTGAAGCGCCATGCGGCGGCCTGCCGGAGCATTCTGGATGTGGGCTGCGGCGACGGGCTGCTGCTTTGGTATCTGGATGACGGGGCCCGGGACCTGCTGGGCATCGACCCATGGCCTGCCTGCATCGAAGCGGCGGAGAAGCGGCCCCGGTCCGGGCGCGTGCGCTTCCGCCAAATGGGATTGGAGGATGTGGAGGGAGAAGCGGCCTTTGACGCCCTCATTTTCTGCGCATCCCTCCATCATATGGAGCTGGCGGGGGCGCTGGAGCGGGCAAAAAGGCTTCTGAAGCCGGGAGGCGTCCTGCTGGTGGTAGGGCTCGCAAGGCCCGCTTCGCCGGGAGACTGGCTGATGGAAGCCCTGCGCTGGCTTCCGTCACTGCTGATAAGCCGCCTGCGGCGCATGCAAAGCAGCGAAGAATTGGGGCTGCCGGTGGATTACGGTTTCCCGGACATGGGCGCGGTGCGCCGGGCTGTCCGGACGCAGCTGCCGGGCGCAAAACTGCGCTACGGCCTGCATTACCGATATCTTCTGAAATGGCGCAAAGTGTAAACAGGGCTTCGCCCGGATGGCGGAGCCGGGAGGTAAGACGATGAAACAGGAAAACAGACTGAAACGCGCATTTCTGGAAAATACCAGCTTCCGCACCTTTCTGCTGTCTATTCTGATCACGGGCCTGTCCTACGGCCTGTACAAGGGCATGCTGGATAACTTCCTTGCGGAAGTGGTGCAGATCGGGGAGATGGACCGGGGCGTCACGGAGTTTTTCCGGGAGCTGCCGGGCATTGCCCTGGTGTTCATTCTGGCGGCTTTTTACATGCTCTCCGCCGAGACTCTGTACAAGGCGGGAGCGGTCATCATGCTGGCAGGTATGGGCATGCACGCGCTCCTGCCTCCCACCAAGGTGCTGGCGGTGCTGGCCATCTGCATCTATTCTCTGGGCGAGCATATCCAGATCGGCATGAAAAGTACCCTGACCCTGCAGTATGCCCGGGAGGGCCGGGGCGGCGCGGCTTTGGGGGTGCAAAGCTCCGTGAACCAGGTGGGCACGCTGGTGGGCTATCTGGTGATCGTGGCGGGCTTCTCGCTGGTGGCCGGGGCGCAGCCCTACCGGCTGTTTTTCGTGGTGGCTGCCCTGCTGGCCGCCGCGAGCATGATCTGCTCCCTGCGCATCACCGGCAGGAGCAGCACGGATGACACCAAACGCCGCTTCTATTTCAGCAAAAAGTACACCAAGTATTACATGCTGGAGATGTTCTACGGCGCCCGCAAGCAGGTGTTCATGACCTTCGGGCCCTATGTGCTGATCCTTTTCTATGGGGCAAATGCCGCCACCATCAGTCTGCTCTTTGCCGTATCCGCCGTGGCCTGCTTCTTCCTGTCCCCGGTGGTGGGGAAACTCATCGACCGCCTGGGCTATAAGACCGTCATGGTGGCGGATACCCTCATTCTGGTGGTGGTCTGCTTCTTCTACGGCTTTGCCCACCGCCTCTTTTCCATGGAGACGGCCTTCCTGGTCTGCTGCGTGAACTATGTGCTGGATGCGGTGATCTCCCTGGCCTCCATGGCCTCCAATGTCTATGTGCAGGAGCTGTCCGACAGTCAGGATGAGATGAAGGCCACCATTTCCACCGGCGTTTCCATCAACCATCTCATCACCATCTTCATCGCCCTCTGCGGCGGCTGGATCTGGCAGAAGCTGGGCATGGAGACCCTCTTCATGGTCTCTGCCGTGCTGGGCCTCTTTAACAGCGCCTTTGCCGCCACCATCAAGGGCCGCGCCAAGGCAGAAAAGATCTGAACACCGGAAAAGAAAGGAGAAAGAGCATGGCAAGAAAAACCCTGATCATCAACGGAAGCCCCCGACCGGCGGGGAATACCGCCGCGCTCATCAACGAACTGCGCCGCCATCTCACGGGGGAAGTGGTGGAGCTTTCCGCCTTTCGCAGCAATATTGCCCCCTGTATCGACTGCCGGGGCTGCTGGGAAACGGCAAAATGCGTGGTGCGGGACGAAATGCAGATCATCTATGACGATGATTTTGACAATGTGGTCATCGCATCCCCGGTGTATTTCGGTACTCTGCCCGGCTCTGTCCTCAGCGTCATGAGCCGCATGCAGCCCTGGCACGTGGCGAAATTCTTCCTGGACCGGCCTCTGGTGCAGCGGCCCAAAAAGTCTGCTGCCATCCTCACCGCCGGGGGCAAGGGCAACATCGAGCGGACGCAGCACCATCTGGGCGCCTTCTTCCGCATGCTCAACGCCAAGGGCTTCCGGGAGCACACCGTCTGCTCCGATCAGACGGATACCCGCCCCGCCTCCGAAGATGCGCAGGCGCTGGCCGGGGCTGCGGAGCTGGCACGCTGGCTCAATGAGGACCCGGCGGAAGAAGCATAAAAAACGAATTCTGCCCGGGTCAGACGAACAGTCTGACCGGGGCAGAAGGCTTGTTCGGGATATCGGCGGAGGGGAAAACTCCGTGAAGCGGGATGCCCACTATTCCGAGCATTCCTGATCCCGCAGCGCCTGCAGGAGCGCTTTCCAGCGGGGTTCCTCCGTCAGCGGTGTCAGCGGGTTCGTCGCGGCCGTGCCTGCGGGGATGTCGAGGGCGTATTCCAGTCTGGTCAACAGCGTCTTTCGGGATTCCCGGCTGGGAAGGATGTTCCGGGTGCTTCCAACGTAGGTTTCCGGGTCGTGGATGGCGTAATAGCCTGGGCTTTCCCCCGGCGCGGCGCGGCAGTAGGCTGCGGCACGCTCCAGATAGTCCAGGGCCTTGTTCCGGTCGCCGGCCTCCATGCAGATGTCTGCGGCATGCGAGAGTGCCCGACAGGCCCGAACACCCCAGATGGCTGCCCATTCCTGGCCGCGCAGCAGCTCCCAGGCCGCGGCGTTCAGCTCAGCCAGCTCCAGGCGCTCCTCCACCGATCCCAGGTGTGCGGTGTTCGGTGAAAAGAGGCTGCTGTTGACGCCGTCGGTCAAAATGTCTACACAGGTATCCAGCCTGAGAAATGCAGCCAGCAGCTCTGCCCGAAGAAATTCCCGCAGCTCCTCGCCCCGCAAAAAGACAGGAGCAACCGCTTCATAAGAGCAGTTGGCCCGCGGCAATTCCTTTGCCGCCTCCGATGCGCGCTGATCGTCGCCGACGCTGACATAGGCCAT
>JAZSQG010000350.1:0-3393 GCA_045537855.1 Oscillospiraceae bacterium | reverse complement strand
CCGTTTTTCCCGTACCCGCTTAACTCAAAAATACAGGCAATGAACATGCTCCGCAACCGGCATTTCTTTTATGCCTGCTCTCCTTCCGGAATGCATAAACTTCGCTTTACAGGCATCCACATGATCACGTACCGGGAACGGGACCCTGACTTTTCTGTCACTGCAGGTGTACATGGCATACGCTTCTATACAAAGGACGCAAATCAAAACTCCATTTTCCCAGCGCCGTGCGACCGAAGAAAAGCGGAGGTGCCGCAACTTGCAGCACCTCCGCTTATGCAGTTTTATTTTGCGTATTCCACGGCTCTGGTCTCCCGCAGGAGATTGACCTTGATCTGACCGGGATACTCCAGATCACTTTCGATCTTCTTGGCAATATCTCTGGCCAGCAGGATCATCTGATCCTCGCCCACTTCCTCGGGCTTGACCATAATGCGAATCTCACGGCCCGCCTGAATGGCGAAGGAATTGGCAACACCGGGGAAGGAATTGGTAAGCTCCTCCAGCTTTTCCAGACGCTTGATATAGTTCTCGATGTTCTCGCGTCTGGCACCGGGTCTGGCAGCGGAAATGGTGTCCGCCGCCTGCACGATGCAGGCGATAAGGGTCTGAGGCTCCACATCGCCGTGGTGTGCCTGAATGACATGCACCACCGCTTCGCTTTCCTTGTACTTTCTGGCAAGATCCACGCCGATGGCCACATGGGAACCCTCGACCTCATGGTCGATGGATTTTCCGATGTCATGAAGCAGACCGGCACGCTTGGCAAGGGTCACATCGCAGCCCAGTTCCGCAGCCAGAAGGCCGGAAATGTGGGACACTTCGATGGAATGCTTCAGCACGTTCTGGCCGTAGCTGGTGCGGTACTTCTGCCTGCCCAGCAGCTTCACAAGCTCGTGGTTGATACCGTGGACGCCGGTCTCAAAGGTGGCGCGCTCACCTTCAGCCTTGACGGTGGCTTCCACTTCTCTGCGGGCCTTCTCCACCGTTTCCTCAATGCGTGCGGGATGGATACGGCCGTCCACAATGAGCTTTTCCAGGGCGACCCGGGCGATCTCCCGGCGATAGGGATCGAAGCTGGAAAGGGTGATGGCTTCGGGCGTATCGTCAATGATGAGGTCAACACCGGTAAGCGTTTCAATGGTGCGGATATTGCGGCCCTCTCTGCCGATCACACGGCCCTTCATCTCGTCATTGGGCAGGGGAACCACACTGACGGTAGCTTCAGCCACATGATCCGCAGCACAGCGCTGGATGGCAAGGGTAATATACTCTCTGGCCTTCTCGTCCGCTTCTTCCTTGTACTTGGCCTCGATCTCCTTGATCTTCATGGCCTTTTCATGGGTAACTTCGGACTCGATCTCCTGAAGCAGATAATCCTTGGCTTCTTCCTGGCTGTAGCCGGAGATCTTCTCCAGCATTTCCAGTTCGCTGCGCTTGATAAGCTTGATCTCCTCCCGGATGGAATCGGCTTCGGCGATCTTCCGGGTCAGGGTCTCGTACTTCTTTTCGATGTTGTCGGTCTTCTTGTCGAGGTTTTCTTCCTTCTGCTGGAGACGGCGTTCCTGCTTCTGCAGTTCGCTTCTTCTCTCCTTGACCTCCCGCTCGTACTCGGTACGTTCCTTGTGGATGGATTCCTTCGCTTCAAGCAGGGCTTCCCGCTGTTTGCTTTCGCCCGCCTTTATCGCTTCATTGATGATGCGCTTCGCTTCTTCTTCGGCGCTGGAAATCTCACGTTCCGAAACCTTCTTGCGGTAGGTAATGCCGAGGAAAAAAGCAACAACGGCAGCGATCACGATGATGATCGCACTTACAATGTAAAACCATGCATTCATTACTGCGGCATACCTCCTTCTGACATTTTTTCTGATTGAATTCGCGATTCGACAAAATATATCCGGCTGCAGGAATTGCAGCCAGTGAACTCCCCTAAGCTCGTATATATTATCTGATTTATTGTAAACCACAAGAGGCTGTGTGTCAAGCGAAAGCCCCGGAAAAATATCCTTGCCATTTGCTGCGGAGTATAATAAAATCATTCCGTAACATCACCGAAGCCGGAGGGTTCTATGAATTCCATTTTCCGTGAAGCTGCGGCGCTCTGCGCAGCACAGACGCCCTTTGTCTGGGCATCCATCATCAGCCAGAACGGGTCTACCCCCCGCTCTGCAGGCTCTAAAATGATCATTACTGCGGATGCGATCCTTGCAACCATCGGCGGCGGCGGCATGGAGGGCGAAGTCATCCAGTGCGCCCGCGAGCAGGTCCTTGCAGACCGCAAAACCCGCATTCTTTATTACGATATGAGCGGCACCGAAAGCGCCACCCTCGGCCTTGTCTGCGGCGGCACCTGCGAAGTGCTGCTTGCTTACGGAGAGGCGCAATATCAGGAAGTCTTTGAGGCTGCAGCCGATGCCGAGCTTGCCGGCGTGCCCGCCTGGATGTGCTATGTGCTGGACAGCAAGGAAGGCAGCGAGCATCCCTTCCAGCTGCTGGTAAATGTAGACGGAAAGAAGCTGGTGGGCGATTTCACCGAGAATCCCAATTTCTCCCGGGAAATGCTCCTGAGCCCCATCCGCGTTGCGGTGCACGGCGACCATGTGGACGGCGTCCGCTACATTGCCGACGATGTGGGCAGCGCACCGAGAATGTACCTCTTCGGCGCGGGCCACGTATCCTGCGAAGTTGCCAAAATCGCCGTGAACACCGGATTCCATGTGATCGTCATTGATGACCGGGATGAATTTGCCAATGCCCAGCGCTTCCCTGACTGTGAGGTGGTGGTCATCGACAGCTTTGAAGAAATGCCCGACTTCCCTGCCGACCGCAACAGTTATATCGTCATCATGACCCGTGGCCATGCCTACGACCAGGATGTGCTGCGCTGGGCCCTGAAAAAGGAGCCCTTCTATCTGGGCATGATCGGCAGTAAGTCCAAGCGGGACGGCCTCTATCAGCGGCTGAACAAGGAAGGCTATCCCATGGAGCAGCTTCTGGCCGTCAAATGCCCCATCGGCCTGACCATCAACGCTGAAACTCCCGCTGAGATCGCCGTCAGCGTGATGGCGGAAGTGATCAGTGTGCGCCGCCCGCCCAAAGCGAAATAAGGCTTGCATTTGAGCGGGAATATGTTATAATCCCTTTGCCTGTCAGCAGACGGGCAAATAAGCCCCCGTACCTCACCAGGATAGAGGGTCCGCCTCCTAAGCGGAATGTAGTGCGTTCGAGTCGCGCCGGGGGTGCCAAAAAGCCGACAGTTTACACTGCCGGCTTTTCGTTTTGATAAATTTACAACAGAGCATATTCCGTATTTGAATTTAATGATGCTATCATTTCTGAAAACTCATCTTCCGAAACAACAACACCATCTTCATCCATGGTCTCTAAGACCTC
>JAZSQG010000112.1:0-3031 GCA_045537855.1 Oscillospiraceae bacterium | reverse complement strand
ACCTCCATTTGGCGGGAGAGGGCTCCCACCGCCCCTGCAGCACCGATCAGCGCTGCTATGCGGAGCGCATCGCGGTCCTCATGGACACCTTTGAAAGGAGAAAGGTCGAAATGCCCCATACCGGGCCCAGCGAGTTCTGGGTGACGGCCCAATCGGAAGGCGGTGAGAAGAAGCTTACCTTCTGGCCGGGAGAGGCGGGAACCGTGCAGTATTATGACGGTGAAGAGACCGTCTACTGGCAGGCTTCCTTTACGGATCAAGAGCAGACCTGGTCCATTGCGGAAGAAGTGCGTGCTGAGTACTACCGCCTGGAAGCGAAGCACAGCAACGTTTCTTTCTATCTGGAGGGTACGGCGGAGGAAGCTGCCGAGACCTTTGTGCACAGCGCCTATGGGGCCCATCTGATGAATCTCGCGCCGGGCAACGGCTCCGGCATCAGCGCCTACGACGTGGTACGCTGGGAAGTGGCGGATATTTCCGAAGACGGAGGGAAAGTGCTGGGACGGTTTCGGTATGCGTTCATCCCCCTGGACTACAATTCGGCCGAGATCTGGGCGGGAAACACCAATTATGGCAGCGGAGAATTTGAAGGCATGCTGACGGCGTTCCGGGAGTTTATTCTGGAGCGGCGGGAGGACGGATACTGGTACTGCATCGAGATGGGTACCGGCGGCGCTTCTCTGGAAAACTGAAAGCAATACGGCCCTGCGGACTGCACCGCAGGGCCGTATTCTCCATGCTGAAAAAATCCCGCATGTCAGGCAATTTGACATGCGGGAAAATGGTATTCTGCTGTCTCAGTAAAAAAGGCCCAGGGTGCTGTACCAGGGACTGAGATTACCACGGCTGTCGCAGCTGACGCCGATGTCTTCGCTGCCCAGCCATTTGGCGATCTCAACATTGCGCACGGTCTCCCAGCCTGCTTCCGTTCCGGGATTGGTGAAGGTGAAGCGCCTGCCGCCGTTCTGCCCGGAGAGATAGTCCTGGGTGTACGCCAGAGCCTGATCCAGGGCAGCCTGCCGCACCACATCGCCCAGATAGGGGTAGTCGCAGTCCTCGTTTTCCTCGATCTCACGGCCCACGGTCATTACATAAACATAGGCGGGACTGATGCCTGCGGGAAGGGGGAAGGGGAGTGCCTCCGTGACGGGGACCAGGATGGCCTTGCAGGCAAGACAGCCCTGGGCTGCGCTTACCAGGTCAGAAAATTCCTCCGCAAGGTCACTGTCCGCGGGAATGTGATTCTGTTCCATCATTCCGGCACAGTCCAGCGTGACGGGGATGGGGGCGAGTATGATCTTATCCATAAAGCAATCTGCCTTTCTGCGTTTTTTCCTATCCTACATGAAATCGGGCGCTTTGTCCAGTCAGGCGCGAAAAAGAAGAGACCGGCAGCCGAAGCTGCCGGTCTTTTAACAGGTTCTTGAATCTGATCAGGCACCGGCCATGAAGCGGTCGTAAGCACCCTGATAGATTTCCTTGTAGCGGTCGAAGCCGAAGGTGCGGAGCTCAGCCTGGAAAGAATCCCACTCGGTGAGGGGCTTGTCGCCGGAGAGGAACATGACGTAGTTCTCTTCGTAGAAGGTGGTCATGTCGGTGGAGATGGTGTTCATCTCGTCGGACTCTTCGGTGGTGAAGCTGATGCCGCTGGGCAGGTCGTAGGAGCCGCCGTAGTTGGTCTCGGTCCACAGCTCGAAAGCGTAGGCATAGGTCTTGCCTTCGGGATAGGCGTAGTTACGCATGTGGTGCTGCAGGCAGGCTTCAACGAGGCCGTTGGCGCCCCACAGGCACATAACCCAGGCCATGCCGGCTTCGTGGTTCAGGCACCAGTCGGTAAGCTGACGCTCGCCGTCTTCGTTGTAGAAGTACAGGTAGCCGTAACCGGCGTCGGCACCGGAGCCTTCAGGACCCCAGGAGGTCCAGTCGGAACCGAAGTCGGAGAACCACCAGTCCCAATAGGAGACGACCAGCGGAATGTTCTCGCAGTCGCGGGAGATCCAGCAGGAGCCGTAGTGGAAGCCGGCACCTTCGCTGTGGCCATACTCAAGGATCTGGCCTTCGTACAGACGGCAGGTGGTAACAGGCTGCCAGTTGCAGTCGGCGTCGATGCAGGCGCTCTGGATGGCGCTGACTTCGGAGGGGGTGAAGTAGCCGGAAGCCATTTCGTTGTTGGCCCAGGCGTCGGTCATAACGGTGTTGTTGGTGTAGGACTGCCAGTTGGGATGGACATAACCCTTGGAGATCCAGCCGGCCACGATGCCGGCGACTTCCTTGTCAACGTCTTCGGTGCCGTTGAACTTGATGACGCCGTCTTCCACGCGGACATAGCCCATGCTGGCGGTGTACAGAACGGTGTTGTAGCCGCTGAACAGGCCGGCGCCGGAGAGCTCACCGGTGGAGTAGATGCAGGCGCCGTACATGCCGGGGTAGTTGACCTGGATGGCCTCGTAGTAACGGTCCAGGTCAGCGTTGATGCGGATCTCGTCCACAGCAGCGCCCCAGCCCATTTCGTCCAGGATGTCCTGGCGATAGTAGAAGCCCATGCCGGGGGCGGGGTCCTTGATCATGCCGTAGAAGCCGGCCATGATGTTCTCTTCATCGTTATAAGCGTACTGCACGGCGCTGCCCATGGGGCTGAATTCGCCGCCGATGAAGGAGCGGGCCCACAGCTCGTTCAGGTAGTTGGGCATGTACTCCTTGTAGTCGATGAGGTTGGTCCAGTAGCCGTCATCGGGATCGAAGGCTTCCATCTGGGTGCCTTTCCAGAAGAAACCGGCCTGGTCCATGATGTCATAGATCTCATCGGAAGCGACCAGAACGGAGAAGTTCTGCTCGCGGGTGTCGGAGGAAATAACGTCGTACTCAATGTGCACGCCGGTGAATTCCTCAACGCCGGCCCAGGTGGACACGCTGGCCCAGCCGCCTTCGGGGATGTACTGGGGGGTGTAGCAGGTGGTCCAACGGGTGAACACCTCGTCGGTGGTGCTCAGGGGCTTCTCGTAGACGTACTTGGAGCTGGCGTAGCCGTCCT
>JAZSQG010000354.1:0-4906 GCA_045537855.1 Oscillospiraceae bacterium | reverse complement strand
ACGCCGGCTTTCACATAACCGGCGCCGATCCCCAGCTCGGAAAAAATTTCATTTTCATAGTAGGCGTGGAGCACACTGTAAAAGGTGACCACGCTGAGCAGCAGCACCGTCGCCAGAAGCAGCACGCCGCTTCGGAAAATGCGCCAGACCATCCTCAGCCTCCGATCCGATAGCCGAAGCCGCGCACCGTCTCAATGCAGGTGCCGCCCTCTCCCAGTTTTGCCCGCAGAGCGCGGATATGCACATCCACCGTCCGGTTTTCCCGGGCAAATTCCTGGTCCCATACCCGGTCCATAATGGCGTCCCGGGTGAGCACCAGCCCCTGATTCTCCAGCAGCAGGCAGAGCAGTTCAAACTCCTTGTGGGTCAGGCTCACATCCCGGTCGGATACCCGCACGGTATGGGTCTCCGGGCAGACGTAAAGCTCACCCACCCGGTACTCTCTGCGGGACTTTCCCGGCAGCGTACGGCGCAGCACCGCACGCACCCGGGCCATCAGCTCCATCATGCCGAAGGGTTTGGGCACGAAATCATCCGCCCCCAGATCCAGTGCCACCACCCGGTCATACTCGCTGTCCTTGGCGGTGAGCATAATAACGGGAATGCTCACGGTGGCGGCATTGGCCCGCAGCCGGCGCAGGACGCTGAGTCCATCCTCTTCCGGGAGCATCACATCCAGCAAAATCAGCTCCGGCAGCGTATCCAGCGCAGCCAGAAAGGCAGAAGGCCTGTCAAATCCCCGGGCCTGATAGCCCTGGCTCTCCAGCGTATAAATGATCAGCTTCCGGATGCTGTCATCATCTTCCAGCAGATAGATCACGCCGCAATCCCTCCGTTTTTCTTCCGGTTTCCATTACAGTGTAGCGCGAAAGGGTAAATTTGAAAACCGCAGAATTGTGAAATCCGCGTAAAAAAAGCATTTTTCTCACATATTCCGGCTTCCGGTCAAAAACACAGGCAGAGGAATGCTCCCCTGCCTGTGTTCATCTCATGCTTGTTCTCAGCCGGACTTCTTCATTTCCTGCTTCCGATCGTACATATCTTCGTCTGCCAGCCGGATCAGCTCGTCCAGGTCGATGCTGTCCCGGCTCCAGGCCCGTCCGTAAGCCATGGTGCAGGGGAATTCTGCATATTCGTTCAGAGCATCCAGCCGCACATCCCACAGATGCAGGAGCGCATCCATATCCTTCACGCTGATATTGCAGGCCACCACCATAAATTCGTCACCGCCCATGCGGTAGGCGTGGACATCACGGCCCGTGACGCTTCGGACGCTGTCCGCCGCAAGCTTGATAAGCTGGTCGCCGGCAGCATGCCCGTAAGTATCGTTGACGGTCTTGAGATTGTTGATATCAAACCAGATGACGCCGCAGGAATCCAGTTCCCGGTAATCGGTCACACGCATACTGTCCAGCCTGTGACGGTTATACAGGAAGGTAAGATTGTCACGCTCACTGAACTGCCGCAGTTCCTCCAGATCGCGGCTCTGAATGCTGATGTATACCAGCAGCACGGAGATCGCCGTGGCCAGATAGGTGGTGCTGAGGCCGAAAAACAGCATCTGTAACACAGCGCCCACCAGGGGCAGGATGCCGTATGCCGCCAGAACCAGCGCCTCATTTTTGGGCAGGAAATGGCGCTTGCGGTAGACGGTGTGACAGATGATGGCAATGATCACCACCATGCAGATCTGGCTGACCAAAAAGAGCGGCCCACGGTGATAGAGATTCTCCGCATCGTAATAATAGTACCAGCCGGTAAACTGGGTGATCACCAGCAGCAAAAGACCCAAGCCCGTGATCGCATCCACAATTTTAGGCACGGTTTTGGGCACGCTGCTCACACGGCCCACACGCCGGGACAAATAGCGCACAAAGAGGGGCAGCATGAGAAAATCGCTGGCATACTGCACAAACTGGGCGATACGTTCCGCCACGGGGTACCAGGACTTATCCAGACCCATGAAGGCCCAAACCGCCGCATCGCTCACCAGCATCAGAATCGTCATGGCACAGATGCGCAGAAAGATGGCGTTGCGTTTTTCGGCGCCGTAGCCCCGCATCAAAATCGAAGCTCCCAGGATAAACACATTCAGCGCCGCGTACAGCTCCAGCCACATGTTGATCCGTTCCACAGACAGGGCTCCTTTCCTTTGTTATCCCCGCAGCAGCTGTTCAAAGCGGTCCAGAGAGCGCTCCACCACGGCGGTGTCCACGCAGTAGGCAATGCGCAGCCAGTTTTCACAGCCGAAGCCGCCGCCGGGAACCAGCAGTACATCCTTTTCTTTGGCCAGCCGTGAGAACTCCGCGCCCGTACCTCTGGGCGAGCGGAGGAAGAGGTAAAACGCGCCGTCGGGCCGGGCGCACTGATAGCCCATGGCGCTGAGGGAATCAATGAGCAGATTGCGGTTGCGGGTATACACCGTCAGATCCGGCTGCACATCCACACAGCGGGCGATGACCCGCTGCACCAGACTGGGGGCACAGACATAGCCCAGCAGCCGGGCGGCGCCTGCCACCGCGTCAAAGACACGGCGGCTGTCCTCCACACAGTCGGGCACCAGCACATAACCGATGCGCTCACCGGGGAGGGACAGGCTCTTGCTGTAGGAATAGCACACCAGGGTATTGGCGTAGTAGGAAGGCAGGAAAGGCACCTGCACATTCCCGTAAACCAGTTCCCGGTAGGGTTCGTCGGAGATCAGATAGATGACCCTGCCGTATTCCCGGCTCTTTTCTTCCAGCAGCCGGGCCAGTTTCTCCACCGTTTCCGCTGTGTACACCACGCCGGAGGGGTTGTTGGGCGAGTTGACGATGACACCCTGGGTATTGGGGCCGATGGCAGCTTCCAGAGCCGCAAAATCGATCTGGAAGCCTTCTTCGTCCGCAGGCACAACCCGCAGCTTGCCGCCCATGGCTTCCGCAAAGCAGCGGTATTCCGGGAAGAAGGGGGCAAGCGCCACAAACTCGCTCTCCCCGTCCAGGGTCAGGGCGCCGAAGCAGCTGCTGAGAGACGCTGCCGCGCCGCAGGTCACATAGACATTCTCCGGCCGCAGGGCCATGCCGAAGCGGCGGGTCAGACTGTCCGCCACGGCCTGCCGCAGTTCATCGCAGCCGGCCGCACTGGTATAGCCGTGGTTGCGCATGTCTTCCCCGCTCTCCAGCAGGGAGATGTAAGCCTCATGCACGGCGGCAGGAGGCGGAACGCTGGGATTACCCAGAGAAAAATCGCAGATGGCCTCATGCCCCACCGCAGCGGCGCGCTGACGGCCGTATTCAAACAGTTCCCGGATGAGGGAACGCTGGCTTCCATGCTGATACGCTTTTTCGTTGACCATAGAAACGCTACCTCGCAAACAGAGATAAATAACTATATCACACTACTTCAATAAATAAAAGTTATTTTTTTCCGTTTTTCGCAAAACAGTTCAAAGATCCAGATCGTCACGCCGCCGTTTCACCCAATCCCGGATACGCTCCAGCCAGAGGGCGATAAACTCCATCACCGGCTTTGCCAGCAGGGCAAAGACCGTCAGGATCAGCACCCCCTCCTTTCCTGCGGGAGGAAGGGTGAAAAAGGACTTCAGGAACAGATAGCAGAAAACAAAGGCAAGACTGCAAAAGCCCATCATCAGTACCCGGATGCGGGTATAGGGCCGGCAGCTGCGATGGACCATCAGCAGCCCCACCACGCCCATGACTCCGGTGGCCACCGTTTTGATGCTGTCCTGCGGCAGCTGCAGCACCGAGTAGAACAGCAGCACACCCAGAACCAGCAGCAGATCCGTCAGAGCTGCGGGCAGGGCCCGGAACAGCACATTCCGCAGGAAGCGGCCCGTGACCCGCTCGTGATTGGGCTCCATAGCCAGCACGAAGGAAGGGATCCCGATGGTCAGGCCGTTCACCAGACTCAGCCCCGCCGGACTGAAGGGATAGGGCAGGGTGAAAAACAGGGTAATCAGGGCCAGGCAGAAGGAGAAGATGTTCTTCACCAGATACAGGGCGGCACTGCGTTCGATGTTGTTGATGACCCGCCTGCCCTCCTGCACCACGCCGGGCATATTGGAAAAATCGGAATTGAGGAGCACGATATTGGCCGCTCTGCAGGCTGCATCGCTGCCGGAAGCCATGGCCACGCCGCAGTCGGCCTCCTTCAGAGCCAGCACATCGTTGACGCCGTCGCCGGTCATGGCCACGGTGTGTCCCGCCTTTTTCAGAGCGATGACCAGCCTGCGCTTCTGCTCCGGGGTAACCCGTCCGAACACCGTGTAGCGGCCCGCCGCGCTCTCCAGGGCGGCATCCGCCGTCAGTTCCCGGGCATCCACCCAGCGCTCGGCATTGGCGATCCCCGCCTGCCGGGCAATTTCCGACACGGTAACGGGGTTGTCGCCGGAAATGACCTTGATCTCCACCCCCTGCTCCGCAAAATAGCGGAAGGTATCCTCCGCCTCCCGGCGCAGCTTGTTGGAAAGCAGCACCAGCGCCACAGGTTTCAGCCTGCCGCCCGGCTCCGGGTCCTCCAGCGAACCGCCATAGGCAGCAAGAAGCAGCACCCGGCAGCCCTTTTCCGCCCAGTGCTCCACCCGCTCCTGATACGCCCGGTAATCCAGCTTCAGCAGCACCTCCGGGGCGCCAAGGAGCCAGCAGTCACCGCCGCCGAAATCCACACCGCCGTATTTCCGGGCGGAGCTGAAGGGCAGCGTCCCCTCTGCCCTGCGGCGGGGCGTTCCCCGAAAGCGCTTCTTTAGAGCCTGCATGGTCTCGTTGTCTCCGCCCTGGGCAAAGACATAGTCCGCCAGCAGGGCCCGGACTTCGCTTTCCGGGTATTCCTCCTCCCGCAGCAGAGAGAGGTCTTCCACGGTCATCTTATTTTCGGTGATCGTGCCCGTCTTATCCACGCAGAGCAC
>JAZSQG010000366.1:0-2625 GCA_045537855.1 Oscillospiraceae bacterium | reverse complement strand
CAGTCGGCAGTGGAGGCCAAGGTGATCTCGCCGGTGGTGGTCATCGTGGTGGCGGTGGCGGGCATCACCGGCTATACCATGCCCAATCAGGATCTGGCGGCGGCCCTGCGGCTGTGCCGCTTCGGTATGGTGCTGCTGAGTCTGGCCTTTGGCCTTTTTGGAATGGTCATCGGCGCGCTGCTGCTGGTGTACTACCTCTCCACGCTGGAGAGTCTGGGGACCGCTTACCTTTCGCCTTTCTGCGACGGCAGCTTTCGGGAGGTGCTGGGGGTCCTGTTCCGGCCTCCGCTGCGGTCGCGCAAACGCCGGGAGCGCTGGCTGCATCCGATGAATATAAGGAGACAGAAATGAAACTGCTGCGCCTGCTTTCCTGCCTGCTGAGCCTGAGCCTGTTGGGCGGCTGCGCCCGGAATATGATCTACAGCGACTACCGGGAGATCGACCAGCTGGAGCTGGTGCAGACGCTGGGCGTGGACCGCACCGGAAATCTGGTCACCGCCACAGCTTCCACCGCTGCCATGGAAGAGCCGCTGGTACTGAAAAATACCTCCGTATCCGTGAGCCGTGCCATGCGGGAAATGCAGGATTATACTTCCAAAAAGTATATTTTCTTCGGGCACACCAAGCATCTGCTGGTAGGGGAGGAGGCTGCGGAAAAAAGCCTCAACCTGTTCATGGAGCACATGGAGCGAAGCGTGGAAATGCGGCTGGATACGGAGCTTTATATCGTGCAGGGGGGCAGAGCGGAAGATCTCATCGGCGCCGTGGGGCAGAGCGGCACCCCCGTGGGTGACCTGTTGGAATCCCTTTCCAAGGATGTGGAACTGATGAGCGAGAGCCATGTATTCACCTGCGGCGAAGTGGCGGAGATGCTGGCGTCCCGGGACTGCGGGGTGGCAGCCGCCATCATGCTGGCGGAGGAGCCCAATATTCTGGTGGGCGCGGGGCAGCACACCGTGCAGTCCGCCGGTTATGCCCTGCTGCGGGATGAAAAGCTGGTGGGCTTTCTGGATGTGAATCTGGCCAGAGGGGCCAATCTCCTGATGGGGCTGGGCGGCAGCGATGTGGTGGAAGTGCCGGATATGGGCGGCGGCTGGGCGGCCATTCGCCTTACCGGCAGCGATGTGAAATATGAAGCGGAGTTTCGGGACGGTAAGGTCAGCGCCGTACGGGTCAAGGTACAGGTGCGGGGGAACCTGGACGAGCTGCAGAATCCCCTGGATGTATATTCGCCGGAAAACATTGCCCGCTTTGAACAGGGACTGGAGGATATCCAGCGATATCGGGTGCAAATGGCGCTGCAGCGTGCCCAGGACCTGGGGGCGGATTTTTACGGGATCGGCAAGCGCATCAGCATGGCACATCCCATTCGCTATGAGCGGTTGGAGGGTTCCTGGAGCGAGCAGTTCCCGGAGATCCCCTTCACCGTGGAGGTGGAAGCAAAGCTGGTGCGAACCTATGATGTGGGCCGCTCCTCCATCCGCAACTGGCTGGAAAGGGGGAACGGATGAAACGGGATGTCGTCACATTTCGGCAGTATGCTCTGACTATCTTTGTAGCCCTCTTTTCCCCGGTCTCCCGGCTTCTGCCCAAGGCGGTGGTAGAAGTGGCGGGCATTTCCGGCTGGGTCGCACCCCTGCTGGCCTTCTTTCCGCTGCTTGGCCTCATCTGGCTGGTGGAGAAGCTCCTGACGGTGGACGGTGTCACCTGCTCCCTGGCGGATGCCCTCTGCCGGCGTCTGGGAAAGGTGCCCGGGAAGATCGTATCGGTGCTGTACGGTCTGTGGATCACGGTCTATTGCGGTTTTCTCCTTCGCAGCGGCGGGGAGCGGCTGCTCTCCACCGTCTATCCCACTGCGCAACTGCCCCTTTTTCTGGTGGCGATGCTGGTGCCGGTGCTCATCGCAGCTATGGGCACCCTGCGTCATGCGGTGCGCAGTGCCGTTGTGCTGATGCTCTTTTTTGTCTGCGCCCTTTTGGCGGTGAATTTACTGGCGCTTCCGAACGTAAAGCTCCGCTATTTGCTCCCGGTGAATATTCTGAAGCCGGGTCGGCTGCTTCTATCTGCCGTGCCGGTGGTGAACGTCCTCAGCACCTGGGTGAATTTTTCCTTTTTCCGGAACAGGGTGGTCCGGGATGAAAAAGTGCTGCGCCGCAGCGCGGGCTATCTGGCAGTGATGATCCTGATGGTGGAGCTGCTGCAGCTGACCACCGTGGGCATTCTGGGGCCGGAACTTAGTCTGCGCCATCAGTTTCCGTTTTTTATCATGATCAAGAATCTCACCTTCTTCAATGTGATTGAGCGTATCGAGCCGGTGGTGGTGATGATCTGGCTGCTCACCGACTACGTGTTTATCACCATGCAGCTCATGAGTGCCGGAGAAGCACTGCGCAGTGCCTTCGGAGCTTCCGGGCGTGCCTGCTGCGTTTTTCCCTGCGCCATCGCCATGCTCGTGATTTCTTTTGTGATTGCGAAGAATGCATTCCAGTTTATGTGGATCTCAAATGTTGTAATTCCTATCATAAACCTATTCGTAGTATTTATAATGCTGCCGATAATTCTGATTTTATCGGGTTTTAAGAAAAAACACGAAAAAAAGAAAAAAAGGTGTTGACATTTCCTTTT
>JAZSQG010000111.1:0-2443 GCA_045537855.1 Oscillospiraceae bacterium | reverse complement strand
CGGGGAGACCGAGGGCAGTCAGGCCCGGCTTTCCGCCGGAGCCACCGTCAGCCGTATCAGCGCCTGGCCCCTGAAGGATCTGCCCTGCGCCCTGTATGTGGAGTCCGCCTGCGAGGAAGGGCTGGTGACGGATATCTTCACCTGGCAGGAGGGAAAGCTCAGCAACATTTCCCTTTCGGAAAACGGCGTCAGCACCGGCACCCTGCGCAGCGGCAGCGCCGCCTGCCGGGACCTGGACGGGGACGGCATCCCCGAGGTGCCCATCCCCCGGGCCCTGAACAGCCAGTCGGACACCGTGTTCCGGGTCCTGGACTGGTACGGCTACAACAGCCTGGGCAAGCGCACCCTGCGCTTTACCACCTATCACAACTATTCCGACAGCTGGTACCTCACCCTCCCCGAGGAGTGGGGGGACAGCATCAGCATCCGCCGGGAGGAAGGCAGCGCCGGTGAGCGTGCGGTGATCTTCTCCCGCTGGCTGGGGCAGGACCGGCCCGTGCAGGACTTTCTGGCCATCTACACGCTCTCCGGAGACCACCGGGAAGCTCTGGCCCAGCAGCCGGGACGCTTCATCCTCTACCGGGGCGCGGAGAGCGTCTGCGTGGGGCAGCTGCTGCCGGAGGCTTCCGAATGGAGCCTGGCCCCTACGGAGGAATACCTCCGCAATCACTTCTACCCCATCTATTCCGAGTGGATCAGCGGCTGACGCTGAGCGCAGTTGAGAAAGGAGCGTTCCATGAAGAAGGTTCTGGTTTTGGAAGACGAATCCAGCATCCGCAGCTTTCTGGTCATCAACCTGAAGCGCAGCGGCTATGAACCCATCGAAGCGGCCAGCGGCGAAGAGGCTTTTCAGCAGCTTCGCAGCC
This sequence comes from Oscillospiraceae bacterium, assembly GCA_045537855.1. Lineage (GTDB taxonomy): Bacteria > Bacillota > Clostridia > Oscillospirales > Oscillospiraceae > UBA1774. The sequence goes on along the minus strand of JAZSQG010000111.1, from coordinate 1,577 downwards.
ATCCGGATATCAAAGTGGCCCTCCTGGACGTGATGCTCCCGGATACCGACGGCTTTGAAGTCTGCCGGAAGATCCGGGCCGGGGGCAGCAAAATGGGCATCATCATGCTCACCGCCCGCAGTCAGGAAATGGACAAGGTCACCGGCCTGATGACCGGCGCCGACGACTATGTGACCAAGCCTCTGGCCTCCATCGCCGAGCTCACCGCCCGGGTGGACGCCCTGTATCGCCGGGTGGGCGGCAACGATGAGCCGCTGGACACCGGGGAGATCGTCCGGGGTGCCTTCCGGCTGAATACCCGCAACCGCACCCTGGAGAAAAACGGGACGCGCATCCGCCTGACCCAGGTGGAATACGCCATCATCCGCCTGTTCATGGAAAACCCCGGCAAGGCACTCAGCCGGGAGGAGATCCTCAGCACCGTGTGGGGCCAGGACCATGACGGCGAAGTGAAGGTGGTGGACGTGAACATCCGCCGCCTGCGCCTGAAGGTGGAGGACGACCCCCAGAACCCCAGCTGCATCACCACCGTCTGGGGTTACGGCTACAAGTGGGGCTACTGAGGCTGTGAAAAAGGCAAGCCCGAAGCGCCCCGTGGTCCGGGGCATCCAGGCCCGCTGGATGGCCAACAGCATGCTTTTTCTGGTGCTGGTGGTGGTCGTGGGCATCGCGGCCTTTTCCATGGCCATCAGCAATTATTATTACAACGGCGTGCGCACCAGCCTGGAATCCAAGGCCCGCACCGCCACGGATTTCTTCGCAAACTACGTCAGCCGCACCTATGCCGAGTACTACAGCTCCGCCCACCAGTACACGGAGCGTTTTGAAGAGCAGGACCGGCTGGAGCTGCAGTTTGTCAGCACCTCCGGCCGCATTGAGGTCAGCACCTACGGACTCACCGCCGGCCTGAAGCCCGGCACGCAGGATATCACCGAAGCACTGTCCGAGAAGGAGCTGGCCTGCTGGCAGGGCAAAGACCCCGCCACAGGGGAACGCATCATCGCCGTGAGCAGTCCCGTGCTGTATTCCGGCGATCAGGTGGTGGGAGTCATCCGCTATGTTTCCAGCCTGCGGCTGGTGGACCGGCAGGTGACCTACAGCATTCTGGCCGCCTCCGCCATCGGTCTTGCCCTGGTGCTGATGGTGCTGCTGAGCAATCTCTATTTCATCCGCAGCATTGTCGCCCCCATCCGGGAGGTCACGGGCATGACCCGCACCATTGCCGACGGGAGCTACGGTGCCCGCATCGAGAACCGGTACCGGGACGAGATGGGCGACATGGTGGACGCCATCAACGACATGAGCATCCAGATCAGCCGCTCGGAAAAGATGAAGACGGAGTTTATCTCCTCCGTCTCCCACGAGCTGCGCACGCCCCTCACCGCCATCACCGGCTGGGGCGAAACCCTGGAATACGACGAAAGCCTTTCGGACGATACCCGCAAGGGTCTGGACATCATCCTCAAGGAAGCCCGCCGCCTCACCAACATGGTGGAGGAGCTGCTGGTCTTCACCCGGATGGAGGACGGCCGATTCACCGTGAACATCGAGGAGCTGGATCTGGAGGCGGAGCTGGA
>JAZSQG010000242.1:0-4832 GCA_045537855.1 Oscillospiraceae bacterium | reverse complement strand
ACCTGCCCGCCGCCGATACTGTTGAGCACATAGTCCTGCCGCTGGGCGTCCAGCTCGCTGAGTACATCGTCCAGCAGCAGCACGGGCGCCTGCTCCAGATCGCTCCGGGAAAATTCCCATTCCGCCAGCTTCATGGAAAGGGCCGCCGTGCGCACCTGCCCCTGAGAGGCAAATTTTGCGGCGCTCATCCCGTCGATCTCCAGCACGATGTCGTCCTTGTGCGCCCCGGAAAGGCACTGCCCGGAATCGATCTCCGCCTGGCGGTGCCGCTCCTGATGGAGGAGCAGGGCATCCAGAATTTCCTTCTGGCTCAGGTCCAGCGGATCGTCGATGCTGCTGACGGTCTTGTAGAAAAAGCCCAGCTTTTCCCCCCGGCCGGAAATGTCCCGGTGGCAGCGGGCGGCAATTTCCCTCACCTTACTGCACCAGGCCGCCCGGTAGCGGATGAGCTCCGCGCCGCAGCGGGCCATGCCCAGGCTGAAATCGTCCAGCACGTCCAGCATATCCTGCCGCTCCCGGTAATCCCGGAGTATTCGGGTTTTCTGCTCGTAGAGCCGGTGAAATTCCGCCAGCGCCTCGGCGTAGCGGGGCCGCAGCTGGCTGATGGCAAGGTCCATGTAGCGGCGCCTTGCCGCCGCGCCCCCCCGCACCAGCTCCAGATCGTCCGGGGAGAAGAGGACGCAGCAGAAGCGGCCGGAAAGGGCCGCGGCGCTTTTCATTTTCACGCCGTTGACGAAAATCTTCTTTCGCTCCCGGCGGCTCAGATAGATGTCGATGAGCTGCTCCCGCCCCTTTGACACCGTGTTTCCCCGCACGGCGCCGCTGTCGGAAGATGCGTGGATGAGCTCCTTGTCCGTCCTCGTGCGGAAGGAGCGGGCGCCGGAGAGATAGTAGACCGCCTCCAGCAGGCTGGTTTTTCCCTGGGCGTTGCGGCCGGAAATGACATTGATGCCCTCGTCCAGCACGCAGAAGGCGCTTTCATAGCAGCGGAAGCCCTGAAGCTCCATGCTCTGAAGCTTCATGCGTCACCTTCCAGGGTAAAGCGCATCCCGTCCACTTCCACCGTGTCCCCGGGCACCACTTTTTTCCCCCGCTGGGTGCAGACTTCCCCGTTGAGAAGGACCTGCCCGTCCTGAATCAGGTACTTGGCTTCTCCGCCGGTACCCACGGCGCCGGCATATTTCAGCAGCGCCTCCAGCTTGATGAAGGGGGTATGTATCACAATGGGCTGCATGGCCATGGCAAGGCTCCTTTCTCCGGCTCCGGGCCGGTCCGAGGCAGATTATTCCTCCGCCCGGATGCGCACCGGGAGGATGAGGTATACAAAGCTGTCGCTCCCGTCTGCGGGAAGCAGCACGCAGGGGGACACCGCCGAAGAAAGGAGGATCTTCAGCTCCTCCGCCGGGGCAGCCCGGAGGGCGTCCATCACATAGCGGTTGTTGAAGCCGATCTCCAGCCCTTCGCCGTCCCCGTCCACGGGGCATTCGTCGGTGGCTTTGCCGATGGCGGTGGTGCTGCTGAGCTTCATGGCCCCGTCCTCAAAGCGGCAGCGCACGGGGCTCTTGTACTTTTCGTTGATGACCAGACTCACCCGCTCGAAGGCGCTGAGGAGGCTGCGCCGGTCCCCCAGGATCTCATACTTGCCCTGGGCGGGGATGCTCCGGCGGTAATCCAGGAATTCCCCCTCCAGCCGGCGGGAAATGAGCTCCGTGTCTCCCATGGAGAACATGATGTGCCGGCTCCCCAGATGGATTGTAACCGCTTCTTCGCTGTCGGATGCAATATTTTTCACTTCGCTGAGGGCGGCGCCGGGCACCACGAAGCTGAGCTTCTCCCCGCTGTCGCCCTCCAGCTCCTCCCGGCGCAGGGCCAGGCGGTAGCCGTCCACGCTCACCACCGTGAGCTTTCCTTCCTCCACTTCGAAGAGGCTGCCGGTGTGTACCGGGCGGCTCTCGTTGGTGCTCACGGCAAAAATGGTCTGCCCGATGAGCTCCTGCAGCTTCTTTTCGGAGATGCGCAGGGCGTTTTCAGCGTCCACGCTGGGAAGCTCCGGGAAATCCTCCGGCTGGGAGCCCATGATCTCAAAGTAGCTCATGCTGCAGGTGAGCTTCACCAGCAGGGAATTTTCCACCGTCACGCTGACGCTGCCTTCGGGCATCTTGCGCACGATGTCCCCCAGGAGCTTGGCGCTGAGGACCAGCCGGCCGGGCTCTTCCACATCGGCGGGGATCCGGGTGCGGATGCCGGTCTTCAGGTTGTAGCCGGTAATGATCAGGCAGTCCTCCCGGGCTTCAATGAGCAGGCCCTCCAGAGCGGGAATGGTGCTCTTGGGCGCCACGGTGCGGGAAGCGATGCTGATGCCTCCCAGGAACAGCGCTCTTTCGCAATGGAACTTCATAATCTCGTTTCCTTTCTCAGGTAAGGAATATGTTTATGTGTTTAGTGTTCGTAGCCGTAGACGGAAAAATCGGTGGAAAAGTCCAGAAAATGCCGATTTCTTCGGGAAAAATTCTTTGGATAAAATTGTGGAAGAATGGGGAAGCTTTTCCACAGTTTCCGGGGATAAACACTTATCCACAGGCATGTGCAGGGAAATTGGAGCAAAAAGTGGAAAACTCACTTATTGGTGATGTTGGCGGTGATGTCCCGGATGGTGTCCGCCAGTTCCGTATCCGTGGTGATGCTGTCTTCAATTTTGCGGATGCTGTGCAGCACCGTGGAGTGGTCCCGGTTCAGAGCGCTGCCGATCTCGGCCAGGGTGAGGCCCGTGAGCTTCCGCATGAGGTAGATGGCGATCTGCCGGGCGTTTGCGATGTTCTTGGTCTTGCCCTTCCCCAGAATGTCCTCCACCGTCAGGTTATAATAGGCGGCGATCTTCTCCACGATGTATTCCGGGGCGTAGCTCTTTTCGCTGCGGATCACATCCTTGCTGATGCGCTCCACCAGCTCCATGCTCACGCTGCTGTCCACCTCCAGCTCGATGTAGGCCTGAATTTTTTTCAGGATGCCCTCGATCTGCCGGATGTTGGCCTTGATGTTTTCCGCAATGTAGAAGCACACATCGTCGGCAATGGGGATGCCCAGACGCAGGGATTTATTTTTCACGATGGCCACCCGGGTCTCAAAGTCCGGGGGCTGCACATCCACCATGAGACCCGCTTCGAAGCGGCTCTTCAGCCGGTCCTCCAGCCGGAGCATGTCCTTGGGAGGCCGGTCGGAGGTGAGGACGATCTGCTTGCCGGATTCGTACAGGGCGTTGAAGGTGTGGAAGAATTCCTCCTGGGTCTGGGTCTTGCCGGCGATGAACTGGATATCGTCCACCAGCAGCAGGTCCGCCCGGCGGTACTTGTCCCGGAACTCGCTGTTCTGCCCGGTCTGAATGGCGCTGATGAGCTCGTTGATGAAGTCATCGCCCTTGATGTAGACGATGCGGTAATTGGGATTGGAGCTGCGCAGCACGTGGGCGATGGAGTAAAGCAGGTGGGTCTTTCCCAGGCCGCTGTCCCCGTAGATGAAGAGAGGGTTATACTTGGTGGCGGGGTTCTGGCTCACCGCCACGGCGGCGGCATAGGCGATCTTGTTGGGGCCGCCCACCACGAACTTTTCGAAGGTGAACTGCTCACTTCCCGCCAGCTCCCCGGGCAGCTCCCGGCTGCTGTTCAGGTAGCGCTCCATCTCCCCGTCGTCAATGACGCTGACACTGAATTCCGCGGCGAAAATCTCCCGCAGGGCGTCCTGCACCATGGCCGCGTAGCGGTTGACGATGATGTTCCGGCAGTAGGCCGAAGGGGTGTAGAGCACGATGCTGCTCTCCTGCAGGTCCACGATGCGGCAGTCGCCGAACCAGGTGGACACCGCCGTGGGGGAAAGCTTCGTTTCCAGTATTTTTAAAACGCCGTTCCAGACGTCGCTGTGTGAATTCACGGGCCTGACCGTCCTTTCCAGATGGCTTTTATCTTTTCCCGTTTCGGGGTAAATTTTAACCGATACATTATATCATAGAATCCCACTTTTTTCAATGTTTTGGTGCATAAATCCGTGCCCTTCGGCAGATTGTAGCGGTTGGATAAATCTCTGTGATGATTTTGATATTTTTCTCTTACTTTTTTGGAAAAGCCCTTGACTATGCCCCGTGGTCATATGTTACCCTCAGGGCGAAACAGGCTGACAGAGCCTGATTTTCCACCGGGCAGAAGGACGAAAACTGCCGCCCGGAGAAAGGAGCAGACGCTTGAAGATCAAAGAGATCGCCCGCCTCAGCGGGCTTACGGAAAAGAGCATCCGCTACTATGAATCCAAGGGCCTCGTGGTCCCCGTCATGGAGGAGCGAAACGGCAGGATGTTCCGGACCTATACGGAGGAGGACCTGAAGAAGCTGGAGAGCATCGCCACGCTGCGCAAGGCCCGCTTCAGCGTGGAGGATATCCAGACCATGCTCAGCGAGCCGGCGAAGATCCCCGAGACCCTCCGGGACTACCGGCTGGTGGTGGAGGAAGCCTACGAATCCCTCCTGCGCATCCGGGAGATGCTGCAGAGCGGCACCCTGGACAAGGCGGAGGATATCCATGCCCTGGCGGAGGCCCTCCGCAATCCCGTGGAGAACGTGCCCCTCCCCAAAGAGGATGTGAAGTTCAACTTCCGCCGCTACGACCAGCTGGTGGAGCAGGAGCGGAGCAGAATCTCCGCCGCCACGCTGAAGGGCAGGCTGGGAGGCTGGGCGCAGATCTATTCCGGCCGCAGTGTTCAGACCTACCAGGACTATCAGCAGCGCCTCAGCGCCGCCGGGGTGCGCTTCCGGGCCCTGACCTACAACAAGGGATCCCGCATGGCCC
>JAZSQG010000154.1:0-3034 GCA_045537855.1 Oscillospiraceae bacterium | reverse complement strand
CTGCTGAAGATGGACTTTCTGGGCCTGCGCAACCTCACCGTCCTCTGGGATGCGGTGGAGCGGGTGCGCCGGCTGGAGCCGGATTTCTCCCTTTCCGACATTCCCGAGGATGACAAGGCCGTGTACGACATGCTCACCGCGGGCAAGACTTCCGGCGTGTTTCAGATGGAATCCACCGGCATGACCGGGGTCTGCACCGGTCTGAAGCCCCAGAGTATCGAAGATCTGACGGCTATCATCGCCCTCTACCGGCCCGGTCCCATGGACTCCATCCCCCGCTTCATCGACTGCAAGCACCATCCCGAGCGCATCCGCTACAAGCACCCCCTGCTGGAGGACATTCTTTCCGTCACCTACGGCTGCATCGTCTATCAGGAGCAGGTCATTGAAATTTTCCGGAAGCTGGCGGGCTTTTCCCTGGGGCAGGCGGACCTGATCCGCCGGGCCATGTCCAAGAAAAAGCAGAAGGAGATCGAAAAGGAGCGCCGGACCTTTGTGGACGGTGACCCCAGCCGGAACATCTGCGGCGCCGCTGCCAACGGCGTACCCCGGGACGTGGCGGAGGACATATACGATGAGATCCTCGCCTTTGCCAACTACGCCTTCAACAAGGCCCACGCGGTGAGCTACGCCATCATCGCCTATCAGACGGCTTATCTGAAATACTACTATCCCTGTCAGTACATGGCGGCCCTGCTCTCCAGCGTTTCGGACAATACGGGCAAGATCGCCGAATACATCGCCGAATGCCGCCAGAACGGCATCGAAGTCCTGCCGCCGGACATCAACGAAAGCGAAGACGGCTTCACCGTGGCGGGAGAGCGCATCCGCTTCGGCCTTGCCGCCGTAAAGGGCATCGGCAAGGGCTTCATCCGCAGCGTCATGGCCCAGCGAAGCCTGGGCGGCCCCTTCCGCTCCTTCCAGGATTTCTGCCAGCGCATGTGCGGGCCGGATCTCAACAAGCGGGAGGCGGAATGCCTCATCAAGGCGGGCGCCTTTGATACTCTGGGCGCCAACCGCCGCCAGCTGCTCACCGTGTTTTCTTCCTTCATGGACGATATCAGCGCCGAGCAGCGGCACAATCTGGAGGGGCAGTTTGACCTCTTTGGGGACAGCAACGAACCGCACAGCACGCTGCAGCTTCCGGCACTGGAGGAGTTCAGCGCCCGGGAGCGGATGCTGCTGGAAAAGGAGGTCACCGGCCTGTACCTTTCCGGGCATCCCATGGACGATTATCGGGAGGATGTGCGCCGGGCGGGGGCCGTGAGCATCGCAGCCATCAAGGCCGGCTATGAGGACGGCGGAGACGGCGGCGATTACCGGGACGGCCAGTACCTTACCGTGGCCGGCGTGGTCAGTGCAGTGAAAACCAAGACCACCCGGAATAACTCCCTGATGGCCTATGTCACCCTGGAAGACAGCGGCGGCACCATGGAGCTGCTGGTATTCCAGCGCCTGCTCAACGACTGGAACGGCAAGCTCACCGAGGGGCTTCCCATTTTCGCCCGGGGCCGCATCTCCGTGCGGGATGAAAAGGAGCCCCAGCTCATGGCGGAAGAGCTGAAGCGCATCGAGGACGGGCCGCCCGGCGGCAATTTCCAGCGGCGGCAGTCTCCCCCGCCCCGGACAGACTACAGCCGGGAGCGCCGGGATACCGTCCCCCGCCCTGCAGCGCCTGCGGCAGTAGCCCCGATGGAGGAAACAAAGGGCAAGACCCTGTGGCTCCGATTCCCCAGCATGGACAGCCCCGCCTACAAGCGGCTGCAGCTGATCCTGGTGATGTTCGTGGGGGACGAACCCCTGCGCCTCCATTTTGCCGACACCAAAAAGACCCTGGCGGGCAGCTGCTGGATCCACCCCTCTCTCCTGCGGGAAGTGCGGGAAATGCTGGGGGAAGAAAACGTGATTTTGAAGTAAGGAAATCGGAAACGCGGAGGAAGGTGGTAATGCAGTATGCGCAGATTGCGGCACATTCTTTCCGGGATGCTCCTGTTTTTCATGCTCTTCCCTGTCGGCTGTCAGTTCTTTCCGACCCCGCTGCCAGCCGTCTTTCAGGATTCCATGCAGCCTGCCAACCGGGAAACGGAGCATGTCTACCGCACCTTCGAAGAGGCGGTGGCAGCCTCAAGCCATGTTTTGACGGGGAAATTCATCGAATATCTGCCCCGGGATGGCTATACCGAACTGAAATTCAAGGTCCTGGACGAACTTCGCGGGGATACGGGCGAAAAGCACATCCACGTTTTTGAAACACCCGCAAAGGTCACTGCCGCTGATTCGGCAGGCGGAACCTCCGTTTCCTATATCTCAGGCTCCTATAATTATGTTCCCGGACACAAATACCTTTTAGTGCTGCAGTGTAAGACATCGGTATATTATGACCACGACCGGTACACGATACCTGGAGGCATATTCATGCCGCTGGACGATGAGATCGGCCTTTACATGTATGGAGAGCCTCTTTCAAATCACACAGATCTAGCGGATATGATCTCAGCAAATAACAGCACTGCTCTGTCAACCATGTCTGCGCTCTGCAGCACACGGCCCCCGCCGGAGCCCGTAAGGAAAGATTACAGCGAAGCGACAAAGCTCCCTGCTGTCGTGACAGAAGCAGACTACGTATTGGAAGTATCGGTGAACAGGCTGCGCACCATAGGCGAATTGAACAATACCGAAACCTATGTCTGCACCGTCCAAAACACGCTGAAAGGCGATATCTCCGAAGCCGAACTCGCCGAGTGGAATCAGCAGATTTATGTTGTATTTTTCCCGGGGGATGCAGAAATCGGCAAAACATATCTTCTGGCCTTAAACCGCTCCGGGGAAGCCTCCCGTGTTTTCACCATGAGCTCCCGAAACAGTGTGTATGCGCCACAAGATGCGCCTGCCGTTCAGCGGGCCATTAGTGCAGACGCAGACGCACGCTCCTGAAGACGCAGGACCATAGCGCCAGAAACAAGCAGCGGAAACACAAAAATCCCCCCGATTTCTTCCGCGGAAGAAATCGGGGGGATTTTTGCAGCATATTGCC
>JAZSQG010000132.1:0-1749 GCA_045537855.1 Oscillospiraceae bacterium | reverse complement strand
GCTGAAGCAGGTTTTTCAAACTTCTTTGGAAGTTAGAAAAACCCAGGGATAAAACGTGCAGGGGGCCCTCCGCCCCCTGCCCCCATCCCCCGCTGCTCTGTCGCGCAAGCCTTTATCATGATTTTTCCACAGACGCAAGCGCGCCGTTCACACAAATCTGTGATCGGCGCGCTTCTGTGATTTCGAATACGCTTATGCTTCTGCGGCAGCGGCAGCGGCGGCTGCCTCCTGCATCTGCTCGATGGCCACATTGTACTTGCGGCAGCTCACATGGCCCCTGAGGCGCAGCTCGTAGGTCTTGCCCTCGTAGCTGAACATCATGCCCTCGCCGCCGGTATAGTGACAGAGGGAGGGAGTACCCAGCCCGGCAAAGGCAAGAAACACATCCCCCACCCGGAGCCCTTCCGCCGTGAGGACCGTTTCGCCCCGGGCCACATGCTGCATGCTGTGCCCCTCCTCCAGCATCCGCAGGTCGCCCTCGGCATCCCGGAAGCGGATACTGCCGGCCTGTGCCCGGGCCCGGAGCTGCCGGGTCTGCCAGGCATCCCAGTCCCGGACGGTGCGGTAAGGCGCCGTCTCTCCGAAGAAGCCGTAGTCATCCATTTCGCACCTGAGGCCGCAGCTGCAGGAAAAGACCTTTCCCTTTCCCCGGAGGGTATCCACCCCGCCGCAAACGGGGCAGGTATACAGGGCCTGCTCCAGTCCGTCGGTGCGGCGGCGGCCCCGGTAGGGCCGGGGAGAAGCTTCCTGGTCGGCGTAGGCATCCACATACAGGTCCCGGGCCAGCAGTTCTTCAATTTCCTTCAGGCTCATGGCCTTCAGTTCCTGGGGGGAATAGACCGCCACCACGCCGCAGCGGATGGGGCCCTGCCGGGTGCCCCGGCCCCAGCGGGGCTCGGAGAGATAGCCGCCCCGGATGCGGTAGGTCATCACGGGGACATTGGCGGTCTTCACCAGCTTGGCGGTGGCGGGATGGATGGGAGCGGTGACCCCGTCCCAGTTGCGCACACCTTCGGGGAAAATGCACACGGGGACGCCCTTGCGCAGCCAGCGCAGCACCGCCAGCACGGCGCTGGCATCGGCGCTGCCCTTGACCCGGGAGATGGGGCCGGTGAGCCACTTCATCACAAAGCCGATGAATTTTCTTCGGAAGGTGTGCTCACTGACCATGAAGTACATGTGCCGCTTGAGGAAACTGAAGGCCACGAAGAACTGGTCAAAACCCGTCACATGATTGGGAAGCACCAGATAGCCCCCCTCCACTTTGGGGGCTTCCTCGCAAACAAAGTCCTTATAGCGCAGCCGGGCCACCAGCAGCAGAATCCGGTCCACATGGTTCCAGACCCAGCGGTGAAAGCGCAGCCGTTTCTTCTGTTTTTCGTCCATCTTCCCGCTCCCCTTAATCCAGACTCTTTTTCAGTTCAAACAGCAGATTCATGGCTTCCAGCGGCGTCAGGGTGTTCAGGTCCGTTTCCCGCAGCCGCCGGGCCGCCTCCTGGGCGCTCAGGTCGCCGAGGCTCATCTGCATTTCTTCTTCCCCTGCCCGGGGCCCGGGCTGGGGCACCGGCCCTGCGCCGCTTTCCAGCTCCTGCAGCACCTGCCGCGCCCGGCGGATGACGCTGTCGGGCACCCCCGCCAGTTTGGCCACCTCCACGCCGTAGCTGCGGTCGGCCCCGCCGGGGACAATGCGCCGCAGGAAGATCACGTCCTCTCCCCGCTTCTTCACGGCGGTGGAGAGGTTTTTGACCC
>JAZSQG010000045.1:0-2761 GCA_045537855.1 Oscillospiraceae bacterium | reverse complement strand
TTGCCCCACCGGCAGAAAAGGAGTAAAATCCAAGAGAAAGAGGTGATTATCTTGACACAGTTTCCCCTGCTTCAGGCAGGGATCGGCGTCGCGGAATATACATCGCGCTTCGTTTCGCCGGAGACCTTCCTGGCGGCCTGTCAGGCCTGCCCCAATTACGGCAGCTGCTGGAGCTGCCCGCCCTATGATTTTGACGTGCTGGATTACTGGCAGCGCTACACCCGGCTGCAGCTGCTGGTGCTGAAGGTGCCCACAGCCGGCCTGAGCCCCGAAGAGGTCGGCCGGCAGCTGGCCCGGGCGCGGCAGGAGCTGGATACCCGGCTGCGGGAGCTGGAGCAGGCCCATCCCGGCAGCGTCGCCCTCCAGTCCGGCCGCTGCCTGCTCTGCGAGCGCTGCGCCCGGGAGGAGGGCAAAGTCTGCCGCCACCCCCAGCGGCTGCGCTACTCCATCGAATCCCTGGGCGGCGATGTGAGCGCCACCCTGCAGGAGCTGCTGGGTGTGGAGCTGCAGTGGTACACGGCTGACAGCAGCCCGGCCTATCTGGTACAGGTGGGCGGATTGTTATCCCCTTGACTTTCTTGTACAATATGGTATCATGAGAGTGGATCGGTATCATAGATTTCCCGGACCGAAATGTCCGGTTTACAGCCATAGTTCCGGGGGCTCCCACCCCGGCAGGAAAGGAGCGATCTTATGTATCAGCTGAACCCCATGACCCCCCGCGTGCAGGCCATCCGGGAAAAGTACCGCAGCACCAAGCGCAAGGTGGACATCCACCGCTACAAGCTGGTGACGGAGTTTTACATGGAAAATCGCCAGCTCAACGGCATCCTGAAGCGGGCCAAGAACCTGCGCAATCTTTTTGAAAACATGCCCGTCCTCATCAACGAGGATGAAGTGATCGTGGGCTGGCAGGGTGCCAGCTACCGCTGCTGCGCCCTGTATCCCGAGACCAGCTTCAACTGGTTCATGGCAGAGCTCCGGGGCGGCAAAATCCCCACCCGTGAGGTGGACCCCTACGACATCGACCCCGAAGACGAAAAGTATCTGCTGGAGACCGGCGACTACTGGGATAAGAACAGCATGAGCGCCATCGTGGACGAATATATGCCCCGGGGCAACCGGGACATCGCCGGAAACGGCGTCCTCTTCTTCGGCACGAAGAACAACTGCCAGTCCCCCGTGGGTCACTTCTGCGGCAATTTCTGGACTGCCACCCGCAAGGGCTTCGGCGCCATCCAGCGGGAAGCCGAGGAGAAGATGAAGCAGCTGGAAGAGGACGGCATCTTCGGCGAGACCATCTACCAATATAACTTCTACCGGGCCATCTCCATCGTGTCCGAGGGCATCATCCACTGGTCCAAGCGCTATGCAAAGGAAGCCCTGCGTCTGGCGGAGCTGGAGACCCGGCCCGAGCGCAAGGCCGAACTCCTGCGCATGGCCGATACCCTGGACTGGATCATGGAACACCCCTGCCGCAACTTCCATGACGCACTGCAGTGCATCTACCTGTACCAGCTGAGCCTTTGCATGGACGGCCAGCAGCACGGCACCAGCTACGGCCGCGTGGACCAGTATCTGGGCGAGTATCTGGACAGGGACCTGGCGGAAGGCAGCATCACCGAGGAATATGCCCAGGAGCTGATGGACCTGTTCTACCTGAAGGTCGCCGAGTGCAACAAGATCTGGTCCGAGGGCGCCACCAAGTCCGGCCCGGGCTACACCAGCGGTCAGCTCATGACCCTGGGCGGCGTGAACAAGGACGGCAGCGACGCCACCAACAAGGTCACCTACATGATGCTCCAGGCCTCCGGCCGTCTGGTGCTCCACGATCCTCCCCAGGCGCTGCGCATCCACGAAAACACCCCCGACGAACTGTGGGAGGCGGCCATCGCCACCACGAAGATCGCCGGCGGCGTGCCCACCTTTGAAAACGACGGTGTGATCATCCCCGCCCTGATGAAGCGGGGCGTGGCCCTGGAGGACGCCCGGAACTACTGCCTCATCGGCTGTGTGGAGCCTGTGGCCTGCGGCTGCGAATGGGCCCAGCCCGGCGGCACCGGCACCGAGAGCTACCTGAACATCGCCAATGCCCTGCTGCTGGCCCTGAACAACGGCCGCAGCACCCTGCGCTTCCCCGGCGGACCGGAACCCAAGCCCGTGGGCCCGGAGACCGGCTATCTCTACGAGATGGAAAGCATGGAGCAGGTGCTGGAAGCGGTGAAGACCCAGTTCGACTTCTTCTGCAAGTGGCAGTGCAGCTGCATCAACGCCTGGGAATCCATGAGTTCCTTCCACATGCAGCTTCCCATGCTCTCCGCCACCATGGACGGCTGCATGGAAAACGGCAAAGACGCCCAGGCCGGCGGTGCCAAATATAACTCCACCGGCAACAGCTGCATCGGTCTCGGCAACGTGGCCGACAGCCTGAATATCATCGACTATGTCTGCTTCCGGGAGAAAATCGCCACCACCCGGGAACTGTACGACGCCCTGATGGCCAACTGGGAGGGCTACGAAGAGCTGCGCCAGAAGATCAACGGCGTGGTGCCCCGCTACGGCAACGCCGATCCCCAGGCGGACAAGTACGTGAACTTCACTGCCTCCACCTACGCCAACGCCATCAACCGGGCCACCGGCCCCCGGGGCAACCGCTTCAGCGCGGGCTGCTACCCCGTCACCGCCAACGTGATCTTCGGCTGGTTCACCGGTGCCACCCCCGACGGACGCAAGCTGGGCGACGCCCTCAGCGGCGGCATCA
>JAZSQG010000131.1:0-1594 GCA_045537855.1 Oscillospiraceae bacterium | reverse complement strand
GCTCTTCGGCAGCCTGCGCCGCCTCCCGGTCCTCGTAATCCTCGGTGGTGAAGCCCAGTTTGTGGACGGCCGCTTTGATCTGCGTCAGCTTCACCTGCTCCGGGTCATAGCGCACCAGCGCGGTCTCCGCTGCCAGATTCACTTCCGCCAGAATCACGCCGGAGAGTCGGCGCATGACCTTTTCCGAGCCGGTGGAGCAGGAAGCACAGTGCATGCCGCGGATATAGAATTTCTTTTCCAGTTCCATGTTGTTACCTCATCGCCTCTGCAGCAGCTGCAGGACCTGCTGCTCCCGGGTATGCAGCACCGGAGGCAGGTGGAAGCGCTCACCCAGCTGCTGGCAGTAGGTGAGCATGGGGCCTTCGTCCCCGAAGAGCAGCTCCAGACCCAGCTCGTAGAAGGGGCTGCGTTTGCCGCCCAGCACCAGTTCACCGCTGTCGAAGGCCATTTCCAGTCGTGTCCGGTCCGGCAGATACAGGGTGGTGGATTTTCGGCTGTAGATGGTGAAGTAGCTCATGGAAAGGCTCTGGAGCTGCACCAGCGTCCGGAATTCCGGGGGCGCGCCCCGCTCCACCAGGGCGCCGGTGGCCCACTCCACCAGGGCGGCGGTGGCCTGTTCCGGCATGTCGTAGGGTGCTACCCACTCCTGACCCCGGTAAAGCCCCGGGAAGTCGGAAGCGTCCACCGATCCCCGGCAAAGGCGCACCACGGGGATCTCTTCGGCCCGATTGGCGCTCATGGAGAAGCCGGCCTCCGCCAGGTCCCATTCGGGCGTTTCATAGTATTCCACACAGTGCTCCGTGCGGATATAGCTGTCCTTCACATAGCGCAGAATGAGGTCATCCGTCAGCAGATTGTCCAGATACTGGGCATTGGGCAGCTGATATTGGATACGAATCACGGTAGGCATATCGATCCCTCCTTGCCTGCAATTCGGTACAGTTTATTATCTTATTCTATGACATTTTCGGTCCCGAATCAATAAGCTTTTTCGAAAAAGCAGGAATTCCCGGCGACAGAAGCTGACAGAAAGCAGGCTGCCTTTCACGTTATCATGGGAAAAAAGGAGCCTGTCCACCCCTCAGCCGGGCAGGGCTGCTCCCGGGAGAAAGGGATGGTTTTACATATGAAATGGAAACTGAGCGGGGAGAAGCCGCTCCTCATACTGCCGCGAAAAGCCTGGGCCGACCGGAGCGCCCCGGTACGGGCCGTGACGGAGGGAGCGCTGCGCTTGCTGGGGGGCTGGTTGCTGGGGCAGGTGCAGCTGTTTGGCTGCTGCGCACCGTTGGGACCGGGCTTTCTGGGGGCCTGCGGCGGCGGGGCAAACGCCGTCTGTGCGGCGCTGGGGGTGATCCTGGGGGCGATCAGCGCCGGGGGCGTGGAGTATGGCGTAAAATATGCGGCCATCTGCCTGCTGGTCTTTATGAGCGCCTTTCTGTTCCGACGCTTCCGCTTTTACGATACAAAATGGTTCATGCCACTGATGTGCGCCCTCATGTGCGCCTGTGTGGGGCTGGTGTATCTGCGGGCGGAGGGCTTCGGCCTGCTGCCCCTCACGGGTTTTTTTGCGGAAACCCTGCTGGCGGCCTTCAGC
>JAZSQG010000075.1:0-6749 GCA_045537855.1 Oscillospiraceae bacterium | reverse complement strand
GGGACGAACACTTCCACGATGGGCTCCAGACGGCAAACGCCGATGCAGCCGGTCTGAGTGACGACCACGTTCTTCAGCTGCCGCTTGGGGACTTCCTCCACCAGAGCGGCCAGGACGGGCCGGGCGCCGGCGGCGATGCCGCAGGTAGCCATGCCCACCACCACGCGGGTGGTGTTGTCATCGCTGTTGCGAATGCTCAGCTTCTGCTGCATCTGTTCCCGCAGAAGCTTGAGTTCTTCCAAACTCTTCATATGTGCGCTTCCTCTCATTCAATATCAGTTTCCAGTGACGCTTCGCCCTGCCGGATATAGTCCAGGAGCCATGCCAGGACCTCCGGCTCGGACAGGGGGACATCCCCCAGGATCTCCCGCAGCGCATCGGAAGAAAGCTCAAAGCTTTCCGAGGCCCGGCTGTGCCGGTAATGCAGGGAGAAGGACTCCGCGCTCTGGAGCAGGGTCAGCAATGTTGCTGCCATGTCGCCCACAGGGGGGCGGTCAATGTGGGTCAGGCCGAAGGTGGCTTCCACCAGGGTGCCCTTCCCCACCTCACTTTCCATCCTGAACGTGCCGCCGGACTGCTCCGCCGCCAGCTTGGCCAGCGGGATGCCCAGCCCCACCCGGCGGGTCTGCCGGGATGTGGTGAAGGGATCCGTCACCTGCCGCAGCTGCTCCTCGCTCATGCCGCAGCCGTTATCCCGGATGCGCAGGGTGAGCAGGTCGGACGCGGGGTCTTCCAGAAGCTCGATCTCCAGCAGGCTCGCGCCGGCTGCAATGGAGTTCTGGGCCAGGTCCAGAACATTCAGGGAAAGCTCTTTCATTCGCTGAGGTACTTATCCAGGATCTCGTCCACGTCGTCGGGCTTCAGGCGGCCGTAAACGTCGCCGTTGACGATCATGACCGGAGCCAGACCGCAGGCGCCCACGCAGCGGGTGGAATCCACGGAGACCTTGCCGTCAGGGGTGATCTCGCCGGACTTGCAGCCGACCTTCTGGCAGACTCTGTCCAGAAGCTCGCCGGAACCCTTGACGTAGCAGGCAGTACCCAGGCAAATGCTGACCTGGATCTTACCCTTGGGGTTGTGGGTAAACTGGGCATAGAAGGAGGAAATACCATAGACCTCGCTGAGGGGGATCCCCAGTTCGTCGGCAATGATCATCTGCACCTCTTCGGGCAGATAACCGTAAATCTCCTGCGCTTCCTGCATGATGGGCATCGTTGCGCCCGGCTCGCCCTTATGCTGGGCAATGGCTTCCCGCAGTTTCGCTTCCTGCTCGGCCGTTCCAGCGAAGGGAACGAGGGTCTTCTTGTTTGGCATCAGCCATGACCTCCTATCATTTTTTCATTATTGTATACAAAGTGTCTATGATTGTCCACCGATTATCATACGCGCCTTTCCCACGAAGGAACAATTAAGTGCTTAAACAATCATCCGCCATTTGTCGACATTTTAGTGAAAAAAACAGACGGAAAGATTTTACTTTCCGTCTGTTTATACAATAATGCGTGTCTTTTTTACATCTCTGTCCTCTGCGCATTCAACAGGCCGTTTCCCCCAGTCTGGGCAGACCGGCAGCACGGCGCAGGGCATCCAGCACCGCAGGGACGCTGCGCTCCTCCGCTTCCAGAGTAAAGCGCCCGTTGGGGATGTCGAAGAGCGCATGGGCGTCGGAATTCACCAGATACGGGAGCCCTGCCAGCTCGGGATTGCGCCGCAGCAGGGCGGGGATATCCGCCGAAGTGCTCAGCTCCACCAGAGGAAAATGCATCTCCGGCGTCAGGAAGCCCAGATTGGACAGGACCGAGTAGCTGCTGCGGTCGATATGGGCGGGAATGGCGACGCCCCCCAGGGAGGAAATCAGCTCCGCCACCTGGTACACGCCGATGTCCGCCGCGCCGGTGAGGAGCCTCCGCTCCCGGCTGAGGATCCGGCCTTCGGCATCGCAGACCAGCTGATGGCCGAAGACCTCGGGAATGTTGTTCCCCGGGGGCAGGCGGGGGCTGACGAAGTCCTCCAGCTGCGCCGCCGCCTCCAGACCGGGCAGCAGGCAGAGGATGTGCGCTTCCTCCGCCGTGGTCAGTTCCATGGCGGGGATGGCCAGCAGCCCGTAATCCGCCGCAGCCTCCAGAAAGGCCGGGCAATTGCGGCAGCTGTTGTGGTCTGCAAGGGCCGCCACATCCAGCCCCGCAAGCTTGCAGAAGCCTGCAATGTCCCCCGGCGCAGCCTCGTCGCTGCCGCAGGGGGACAGACAGGAATGGATATGCAGGTCGTATTTCAGCTTCATTCTTCCATGACGGCCCGAAGGCGCCAGCAGAGTTCAAAGGCGCTGAGGCTGCTGCCGTAGAGGTTCATGCCCTCGTTTTCCGCCCGCTGCAGCAGGGCATCGTCCGGCTTCACATCCTCGGCCAGGATCACCATGCTCACATCCGTCAGATGGGCCACGGCCGCCACGTTCACATTGGACATGATGGTAACCCAGGCATCCTCCGGTTGCGCCCGGCCCATGACCCAGCTCAGCAGGTCCCCGGCGTAGCCGCCCCGGACCTCCCGCTCCCCTTCGCCCTGGCAGAACACCGTCAGTTCCAGGGCCTGTGCGATCTCAGATGCTGTCTTCATTTCCGTCCTCCGTTCTGCGGAAGGAGACCGGGAGGAAGTCCTCCGGGTCCTCGCCCCGCTGGATCTGCCGTTCCTTCCAGTAGTTGAAAATGCAGTCCTTCTCGGATGCGTAGCCCTGCACCACGTCCTCGGCCAGTGCCTTGCAGGAGGGGGCACCGCAGCTGCCGCAGTCCAGACCCGGCAGACGGCCGGCGATCTCCTCGATGCGAAGGTACTTGCCCATGGCGTCCCCCTCCAGCTCGAAGATGGGCAGATACTGCAGATGCTTCTGGGGCTGCTTCAGCTCCATTTTCGCCGCCTTTTCCGGCAGCGGGGCCCGGGTCTCGGGGAGGGTGCGCAGCAGCTTCCTCAGCTGCTCCCGGGCGATATAGGGATTCTCCACCGTGAGGCTGCCGCCGATGCAGCCCAGGTTGCAGGCGTTGAGTTCGATAAAATCAATGTCGTGCAGACTGCCGTCCTCCACGTTTTCCAGGACCCGGATCACGTTGCGGATGCCGTCCACATGCATCTTCCCTTCCCGGCCCAGGGCAGTGGCTTCGCCGCCGGACTCGGCCCAGCCCAGGCCCAGACGCCCGGCCTTGCTGATGGCCCGGGCTTCCCCGGTCTTTTTCATGGTACCCAGCAGACGCCGGTAGATATCCGACATGCTGATGCAGCCGTCGATCACCGGCTTTTCCAGCAGCAGCGGCCGCCGGGCGGCGGTCACCTTGGCAGGACAGGGGGAAATCAGGAATACGCCGATCTCCTCCGGCTTCAGGCCGGTCTTCTCCACGGCGGCCCGGCGGGCCTCCACGGCGGCGGCCTCAAAGGGTGCCACGATCTCCAGAATGTTGGGGATCAGAGAGGGGAAACGGACGCAGATGAGACGCACGCAGCTGGGACAGGCGGAGGAGATCACGGGCCGGGGACGCTTTTCGTCCGCCAGGGCGCGCTTTGTGGCCTCCGTCACCAGTTCCGCAGCCCGGGCCACCTCGTAGACCCGGTCAAAGCCGCAGTCCAGCAGCCCTTCCAGCACCCGGTCCACCCCGTCCAGATTCCGGAACTGGGCAAAGAGGGAGGGGTCGGGCAGCGCGATGGTATAGCGGTAGTCCTTCAGCTTCTCCATGCTGTCGCAGGCAGAGCGGCGGGCCTTGTTGTTGCAGACCCGGATGCAGACCCCGCAGTCGATGCAGCGCTGGGGAATGATATAGGACATGCCGCCACGGATGCGGATGGCCTCCGTGGGGCAGTGCTTCATACAGGTGGTGCAGCCGATGCACTTTCGCCTGTTTCGTTTTACGGCATAGGGATAATCAGCCAAACCGTCAGCCTCCCACACGGATCTCCAGGGTCACGGTGGTGCCCCGGCCTACCTCGGTGTCAATGACAAATTCATCGGAATAGCGCTTCATATTGGGCAGACCCATGCCTGCCCCGAAGCCCAGGGCCCGGACCTCCTCCGAAGCGGTGGACCAGCCCTCCTGCATGGCGGCTTCCACATCCGGGATGCCGGGGCCATGGTCGGAGATGACAATGCGCACGCCCTCGGGGCGGACATACACATCCGCCTCGCCGCCGCCGGCGTGGATCACCGCGTTGATCTCTCCTTCATACATACAGATGGAACAGCGGCGGATCACATCCGCCGGGAGGCCCATGAGCCGCAGGGACTTTTTCATGGCGCCGGAGGCTTCTCCCGCCGTGGAGAACTCCGCACCGTCGATTTCATAATGCAGATGTACTTCCGCCATCAGGCGATCCCTCCGTCCTTCATGCCGGCGGCAAAGAGCAGTCCGCCGGCGAGATACATGGTCTTTCTGACGCTGAGCAGCACGATCTCCTTTTCGCAGGCCAGCTTCACCATCTCCGCCGTGGGCCGTTTGCCCCGGACGAAGACGATGCAGCGCATATCCAGCAGGTCCGCCGTGCGGATGACCTGGGGATTCACAAGGCCGCTGAGCAGCAGCTGCTGCCGGCCGGAAAAGGCCAGCACATCGCTCATCAGGTCGGCACAGAAGGCCGAATCCACCTGCGTATCCAGCCATTCCTCTCCGCAGCAGAGCTCCGCATCCAGTACGGAAACAACTTCACGAATGGTCATATGTTTCATCCTTATGTATGGGGTGCCGGAGCTGCCCTCCGGCCCGGGAAAAGGCTGCTTATTTCAGGAAGCCGCTGAGGATGCGCTCCTCCGCCTCTTCCGCGCTGAGGCCCAGGGTCATGAGCTTCATCAGCTGGTCGCCGGCGATGCGGCCGATGGCGGCCTCATGGATGAGCTGGGCGTCCACATGGTTGGCATTGATGGCGGGGATGGAGCTGACCCGCGCTTCGCCCATGATGATGGTGTCGCACTGGACGTGGCCGAAGCAGGGGGCGTTGCCGTTGACCCGGGGATAGAAGGTCTGCTGGCTCTGGTCCTGGGCCACGCTCCGGGAGATGACCCGGGCCTTGGCGCCGGGACCGTTGAGGTTGATCTCCATATCGGAAACGGCCACCTGCCGGTCATGGGTCATGAGCTTTTCCAGGAAGACCACTTCCGCGCCCGCGGCGGCTTCCACTCTGGTATCTCGCCTGGTGCTGTCCACGCCCCGGATCTGGGTGGTGTCCATCTCCAGGCTGGCGCCTTCCTCCAGATAGATGCGGGTCTGGGGGTTCATGATGCGCTCGCCGGTGCCTTCCCCGTCGCCGTAATGCTTTTCCACATACTTCACCCGGGAGTTTTTGCCCACGTGGAAGGTGTGCACGCCGTCATGCTGGCTTACGTCGCAGCCGCTGTTGTGGATGCCGCAGCCGGCGATGATGAGCACATCGCAGTCTTCCCCGATATAGAAATCGTTGTAGACCATTTCGCTGTAGCCGGTCTTGGAGATGATCACGGGGATGTGGACGCTTTCATTTTTCGTGCCGGGCTTGATGATGATGTCGATGCCCTGCACATCGGTCTTGGTGACGATGTCGATGTTCTCCGTGGTGTTGCGGCCCACGCTTTCGCCGTCCCCCCGGATGTTGTAGGCCCCTTCGGGGACCTTGTGCAGATCGGCGATCTGCTTGAGCATATTCAGTTCAATGGCGCTGAGCTTTCTGGCCATGTTTCTCTCTTCCTTTCCTGTCAGTCTGCCTTGAGGGAGCAGGCGGCGTCATCCATGTCCAGCATGGGCACCACTTCGCTGTAGCTGCCCCGCTTGCTTACCTTGCCGCCGGCCACCAGCACCACTTCATCCGCCAGGCGGATGATGCGCTCCTGATGGGAGATCACGATAAGGGTACTCTCCGACTTCTTGTGCAGGGCTTCGAAGGTCTGGGTCAGGCGGCTGAAGGACCAGAGGTCGATGCCCGCCTCGGGCTCGTCAAAGATCATGAGAGAGGCATTCCGGGCCAGGAGGGAAGCGATCTCGATGCGCTTCACTTCGCCGCCGGAGAGAGAGCTGTCGATCTCCCGGTCGATATAGTCTTCCGTGCAGAGGCCCACCTTGGTCAGGTAGGTGCAGCACTCGTTGTCGCTGAGCTTCCGCCCGGCGGCGATGCTCAGCAGCTCCGTCACCTGCAGGCCCTTGAAGCGGGGGGGCTGCTGGAAGCCGTAGCTGACGCCGAGTTTGGCACGCTCGGTGACATTCAGGCCCATGAGCTCCGTTCCGTTATACAGGATGGAGCCGGCGGTGGGGGTCACAAGGCCCATGATGGCCTTGGCCAGGGTGGTCTTGCCGCCGCCGTTGGGGCCGGTGATGACCACAAACTTTCCGTCCTCCACATCCAGGTCGATGTGGTTGAGGATATGCTTTTCTGCACCGTCTTCGTGCACGACATAGCTGAGTCCGCGAATACTAAGCATCTTCGTTCTCCTTTGGTGTGAGGATCCGGATGGCACGCTTGCAGTTTTCCATCCGCACTTCTCTGGTACTTCCGCCCAGCTCCCCGTCCACGGTCCAGGCCACCTCCTGATCGCAGGAAACGCTGACCCGCTCCGCCTTCAGGCAAAGGAACTGATCGGTATGGTAATTCTGGGTGGCAACGTCCCGGATGAGCCGCTGCAGGTCCGCAAGGCTCCTGGGGGAACGGATCATCAGCACTTCAAAAAGACCGTCCCGCAGGTCCACTTCCCCGCTGCGGAATTTCATGACGCCGCCCACGCTGAGGGCATTGGATACCGCGCCGAAAAT
>JAZSQG010000056.1:0-2903 GCA_045537855.1 Oscillospiraceae bacterium | reverse complement strand
TAACTTCCGTGTTTCAGTATTTGCTGATCTCCAGACTGGCGTCATCCTCGCCCTTTTCGATGCCCCGGATGACCACATGGTAGCTGTAATCCTCGCTGACCTTCACCAGCACCCGGTCGCCCACCTTTTTGCCCATGACGGCCTTGCCCAGAGGCGACTCCTTGCTGATGAGCCACTCAAGCGCGTTCTGCCGCAGGGTGGTCACCAGGCGGATGCGCTGGTTTTCCTCATCCTCCTCAAACCAGAGGTCCACCCAGTCAAAAAGACCGGCGGTATCTTCCTCGCTGCGGTCCTCGATGATGACGGCGGTGGCGATCATCCGTTCCAGATAGCGGATGCGGCTGTCATTGCGGTTCTTGGCCTGCTTGGCCGCCTTGTATTCAAAGTTCTCGCTCAGGTCTCCGAAGGCCCGGGCGGTCTGCACGTCTTCAATGAGCTTCGGCCGCAGCACGCGGGTGCGGTAGTCGATCTCCTCCTGCATTTTCCGGATGTCCACCCGGGTGAGTTCATCATGCATCTTTCTGTCCTCCGTTTTGACGATTATAGCATGTTTTTCCCCGGGGCACAAGGCGAAGGGCGGCGGGAAACGGCGATTGACTTCCCCGAAAAATCATGATATTGTTACTTTATCAATTTGAATATGTACGAACGGAGGTTTATCATGGGAGATTATCTGAAGGGTAAAGTTGCCATCGTTACCGGTTCCGGCATGGGTATCGGCCGCGCCGTTGCCAAGGCTCTGGCTGCACAGGGCTGCAAGGTCGTCACCAACAACCGCGCCCCCTGGGACGGTGTGATCCCCATTGACGAAGAGAAGTTCAGCAAGATCTCCAAGGAGATGCAGGACTGGGCCCTGGCCGAGTATCCCAAGTACTACGGCGACGCCGAGCGTACCGCTGCCGATATCGTGGCGGCCGGCGGCGAAGCGGTGGCCTGCTACGGCGATATTTCCGATTTCGAAGTGGGCAAGAAGCTGGTGGACTGTGCCATCCAGAACTTCGGCAAGATTGACATCGTGGTGAACATCGCTGCTGCCTTTGGCTTCAGCCCCGTGGAAAAGATGCCCAGAAGCATGTGGGATCGGGTCAACACCGTCAAGCCCACCGGCTATTTCTACGTGATCCGTCACGCTGTGCAGCACATGATCGACCAGGGGTGGGGCCGCATCGTCAACTGCGCGTCTCCCGCCTGGACCGGCGGTACCCTGCGCCAGTGTGAGTACTGCGCCTCCAATGCCGGCGTCGTGGGCATGACCTGGGGCCTGGCCGCCGAGCTGAAGGAATACGGCATCACGGCCAACACCTTTGCTCCCGCTGCCAAGACCCGCGCTTCCGTGGACATGGAGATTTACAACAACATGGAAAAGGAAGAGAGCAACACCATCGGCGGCGCACCCGAGATCAGCTATGACGGCACTGCCGCCCCCGAGACCTTTGCGGACTTCATCGCATGGCTCTGCGGCGATGATGCGGCGGACGTGACCGGTCAGGTCTTCATGACCATGGGCAAGTTCATCGGCCGCTACAGCATCCCCAGCATCGAAGGCGCCATGTTCGCCGAAGGTGATACCTGGAACGTGGAGGAAGTGAAGGCCAAGTCTGCCGGCCTCTTCCAGAAGATGCCCCCCATGCCTCCTATGGGCGGTAAGGGCGAGAAATAAGAATCATCGGGAAGGCGGAGCTGCGGCTTCGCCTTCTTTTTCAGTGAGGTAATATCATGATCCCAAAACGGATGGATGTGATCATCAGCCCCATCGCGGTGCTGATGGAGGGCGGCGTGCGGACGCTGGTGATCCTTCTGCTGCTGGCAGCGGCGGTCACCGCAGTGGTGCTCCTGCTGCGGAGGTTCAGACGGAAATGATGCTGCCGTCCGTGCGTTATGACGCCATTGTGCCGGAGCATTTTGTGCGCACATCGGCCCTGCCGCTGCTGCTGTTGGTACCGGCAGCCGTGGCGGCGGTCACCGTCATCGTGCTGCTGCTCCGCAGGAAAAAGAAAAAATAAAACATGCGCCGGGGTGAACTGGGTTCACCCCGGCGTGTTTTCTTATACCAGGCGGTTCGTGAGGGTGCCGATGCCCTCAATGCTCACGGATACGCTGTCGCCCTTTTTCAGCCAGACCCGCTGGCCCTTGGGCTGCCCCAGGATGACCCCGGCGGGGGTGCCGGTGAAGATCAGGTCCCCGGGCTGCAGGCGGAAGAAGCGGGAGCAGTAGCTGACGATCTGCGGGCAGCTGAAGAGCATGTTCACAACGTCGTCATCCTGTACCACGCTGCCGTTCACCGTGCAGGTGATGCGGTGGCTCCGGGCGGGGTCAAATTCGGAAGCGGGCACGATGCGGGGCCCCACGGGGGCAAATCCCGGCAGTGCTTTGCCCAGAAGCCACTGGTCCGAGCGGAACTGGCAGTCCCGGGCGCTGAGGTCGTTGCCGCAGGTGTAGCCGTAAATGGCCTGCGCCGCCGCGTCTTCATCGGCGTTCCAGACCTCCTTCCCCATGACGATGACCAGCTCGGCTTCGTAGTCATAGCAGCGGTGCCATTCGGGCAGGAAGATATCCTCCCCGTGGCGGCTGAGGCAGTCGTTGAATTTGGAGAAGATGACCGGTTCTTTGGGGGCCTGACCGCCGGTCTCCTCCGCATGGCTGCGGTAGTTCAGGCCCACGCAGATGATTTTTCCGGGCTCTCGGATGAAATCCATGGTATTGCTCCTTTCAGATATAGCCGCGCAGACGCAGCAGCCCCAGCAGGGTCAGCTGCAGCAGCAGAATAAGGGGCAGACCCCAACGAAAATACCAGTGTCTGGTTTTGTGGCGGAAGAGGTACATCCCCAGAATGGCTCCGGGGGAGCCGCCCAGCAGGGCACCCAGGAAGAGATGCGCTTCCGGGATGCGCCACAGATCCTTTT
>JAZSQG010000091.1:0-1970 GCA_045537855.1 Oscillospiraceae bacterium | reverse complement strand
CACTGTAGAGAAAGCTGCTGAAGCTGCCGCAGACGGCGGCGCCCAGTACGGTTTTCAGCAGCAGCACCGCCGCCGCCTCGCGCCGCCCGTAGAGCCGCAGGGTGATGAGGAGGATGACGTTACTCAGCCCCAGCTTCAGACCCGGGATGGGCAGGGGCAGGGGGATCTGATTCTCCGCGGTGAAGATCACCAGGGCAGAGGCGCTGAGCAGCGCCAGGGTCACAAGCTTTTTCGTTTTCATCCCGTCACCCCGTCTACTTCGCTGCTGCCGCCTCCCGGTACCACGGTCACGCCGCCGGGGAGGCAGACGATGGGCTTTGCCGGGGAGGAGGACCAGCCCTGCTTCATGCAGAGCCCGTCCGGGCAGTCGGCCCACAGCATGCGTACCCGCCCGGGCTGCACCTCCACCCGGTTGTGGGGGCTGACTTCCAGGATCTGCGCCTCCGTCAGCTTTACCCGGCCCCAGAGGGCCCCATCCACATAGATTTCCGCCTCCGTGGCGGCTTTGGGGAGCAGGAGGAGGCAAAGCAGGGCGCAGAGAGCCAGCAGGGCAAGGAGCCCTGCCAGATAGCCGGAACGCATGGGCTGTTTCCTCCTTTCCGTCTCCGCCCTTTGCCATTGACAGGGGCCGGAAAACTGGGGTATGATGTAGAAAAACTGCGGGAGGTGCGGGTATGCCTGCCTATTTCTGGTCCTGCGGCGCCCTCACCGACCGGGGGCTCCGCAGGGAGAACAACGAGGATAATTTTTATCAGGACGGCTTCTGGCTGCCCCAGGGCGGGGAAGGTCAGGAAAAGGCCCGCTCCGCCGGCCCCCTCAGCGGGGGCGTGCTGGGGGTGTTTGACGGGCTGGGCGGCGAGCAGGCGGGAGAATTTGCCTCCTTCTGTGCCGCAAAGACTCTGGATGAATTCCGGGCCGCCCTGAAGTCCTGCCGGGACGGCGACCGGGTGAAAAGTCTGGTGGAGAACTATATCCGGCAGGTGAACGGTCAGCTGCTGCAGCGCAGCCGGGAACTGGGGGGCACCGTGGGCTCCACCATGGCCCTGCTGGTCTTCCGCTCCGGCACGGCCCACGTGCTGAATCTGGGGGACAGCCGGGTTTATCTCCTCCGGGGCGGGAAGCTGAGCCGGCTCAGCCGGGACCATACCCTTGCCGCCTATCTGACGGCCCGGGGGGAGCTGAGCGCCGAAGAAGCCCGGCGTGACCCCCGCCGCAACTCCCTCACCCGCCATCTGGGGGGAAGGGAGGAGGACCGGGCCCTGAGCCCCTACTGCCTGCCCCACATCCGGGTCATGCCCGGGGACCGCTTCCTCCTGTGTACCGACGGGGTACACGGCATGCTGGAGGAGGGGGAGATCGCGGCCCGTCTGCGCAGCGCCCGCAGCGCCGCCGCCTGCGCCGAAACGCTGGTGCATGCCGCCGTGGCTGCCGGCGGGCGGGACAATGCCACCGCCCTCTGCGCCTTTGTGAATTTCAGACTCTTCTGAGAAAGCTGCCATGGAGGTGCTGCAATGCTGCTGCACCTCCACAATTTTACCTTGCCGGCAGAGCTGACGCCGGCATTTTGACTCTGAACGAGCCAAAAACGGTAAAAATTGCCGCAAAATCCCACGGCTTTCTGTTTCAGGTGATGACGAAGCCGCCGTTGAGGCCCAGGACCTGCCCGGTCATGAAGCCGGCTCCCTCCGAGGCCAGATAGCACACGCAGTGGGCCACATCCTCCGGCTGTCCCAGACGCTCCAGAGGCGTTTCCAGGCGCATCGCTTCCAGCTCCTCTTCGCTGAAATCCTTCAGCATGGGCGTCAGGATGACGCCGGGGGCCACGCAGTTGACCCGCACGCCGGAGGGGGCCAGCTCCTTGGCCAGCGCCTTGGTCATGCCGATGATGGCGGCTTTCGTGGCGCTGTAGGCGCTTTCGCAGGAAAGTCGGATCGTAGCCATGTCGTTCTGTGGGCCAAGGAGGTGTAGGG
>JAZSQG010000038.1:0-3515 GCA_045537855.1 Oscillospiraceae bacterium | reverse complement strand
TAGGGGCCGTCGCCCAGGCTGATGAGAATCTCGATCTCATTTTCCAGCAGGACTTTCTTGGCGATCTCTTCGCTGAAGGGTACGCCTGCGCCGTTTTCGCAGACCTGAACCCGGCCTGCGGCAGACTGGAAGGCAACACCGATCTTGGAAACATCCACCTTGGCACCGCTGTAGCCGATGGCACACAGCACGCGGCCCCAGTTGGCGTCGGCGCCGAACATAGCCGCCTTCAACAGGCTGGAGCAGATCACGCTCTTTGCCACCGTCTTGGCGGTGGCGGTATCGGCGGCACCGCTGATGACACATTCCAGCAGCTTGGTGGCGCCCTCGCCGTCGGCGGCGATGTGGCGGCACAGCCACACGGTGACGCTGTTCAGCGCCGCCATGAACACTTCGAAATCTTCGCCCTCGCAGGTGATCTCTTCATTTCCGGCCTGACCGTTTGCCAGCAGCACCACCATATCGTTGGTGGAGGTGTCCCCGTCCACGCTGAGCATGTTGAAGCTCTTGTCCACATCGCTGCTCAGGGCCTTTTGGAGCATCTCGCTGCTGATGGCTGCGTCCGTGGTGAGGAAGACCAGCATGGTGGCCATGTCGGGATGGATCATGCCGCTGCCCTTGGCAATGCCGCCCAGGCGGCAGGTCTTGCCGCCCAGGGTGAATTCCAGGGCGATCTCCTTGGGCACGGTGTCGGTGGTCATGATGCCTTCCACCGCGTCGGCGCTGTGATCTCCCAGTCCGGCGGCAAGGGCGGGGATGCCCGCCGCGATGGGGGCGATGTCCAGCTTCTGGCCGATGACGCCGGTGGAAGCCACCAGCACGTCACCGGCGTCGATGCCCAGCGCGTCGGCGGTGAGGGAGGCCATTTTTTCCGCGATCTCAATGCCGTCGGCATTGCAGGTGTTGGCATTGCCGCTGTTGCAGATGACGGCCCGGGCCTTTCCGTCGGCCAGATGGGCCTTTGTCACCGTCAGGGGCGCGCCCTTCACCAGATTCCGGGTGTATACCGCCGCCGCGCTGGCGGGGCTGTCGGAATAAATGAGGGCCAGATCCTTCTTGGTGCGATTCTTTCTGATGCCGCAGTGGATGCCTGCGGCGCTGAAGCCCCGGGCCGCGCAGACGCCGCCGGGGACCTGTTTCAGCTGATAGCTCATCTTGTCCTCCTACAGGTTCAGGCCCAGGGTCTCATCCAGGCCGAACACCAGATTCATGCATTGCAGGGCGGCGCCGGAAGCGCCCTTGCCCAGATTGTCGTAGCGGGCCAGCAGGAGGATGCGCTCCTCGTTGCCGGCCACGGTGATCTCCATGCCATCCCAGCCGCTTTTCACGCCGGCACTCAGGAAGCCGCCTTCGTCCGCCGCCTCCACATACCGCACCACCGGGCCGCGGTATTTCTCCCGGTAGCAGTCCCGCAGATCCTGCGGGCCGAAGCCCTCCTTCAGCTGACTGCGGAAGATGGGCACGGTCATCACCATGCCGCTGTAGAAATCCGACACCACCGGGGAGAAGATGGGCGCGTTCCGGATGCCGCTGTGGGCGCACATCTCCGGCAGATGCTTGTGGGTCTGCCCCAGGGCGTACTGCCGGGGGGCGTCCAGGGCACGGTCCCGCCCCTCGTCCTGATACTGGGCGATCATGCTCTTGCCGCCGCCGCTGTAGCCGGTGATGCAGAAGCAGCTGAGCAGGCTCTCCTTCGGCAGGAGCCCCGCCGCCACCAGAGGCTGCACCAGGGCGATGAAGCCGCTGGCGTGGCAGCCGGGCACGGCGATGTGGGCGCCGGGTCGGATGGCGCTGCGCTGGGCCTCGCTGAGTTCGGGGAAACCGTAGACCCAGCCGGGGGCCACCCGGTGGGCCGTGGATGTATCCAGAATCGTGACGGCCGGGTTTTCCAGCAGAGCCACCGCCTCCCGGGCGGCGGCGTCCGGCAGGCAGAGGAAAGCCGCATCGCAGCTGTTCAGGGCGTCTTTGCGCCGCAGGGGGTCCTTCCGCTCTTCCTCCGCAAGACGCAGGATCTCCACGTCGGCCCGGCAGGCAAGGCGCTCCGCCAGCCGCAGGCCGGTGGTGCCGGCGCTGCCGTCAATAAAAATCTTCATGCTGTGCCTCCGCTATGCACCTATAGTGCGGATAATTATGCAAGGACTATACATTATTCGGAATAAAAATTCAATCCCTTTTTGGAAAAAAAGAAAATTTGTGAATCTCTACAAAGGGGCCTGTCCCGTTGAGGGGATTTGTTGACATGGGGAAAAAAGCAGGATATAATCTATAATATACAATCATATTGATCCTGTACAGTGTTTGTCAGGGAAAGCGGGTGCAGATGTGATCATTTCATCCAAAAGTGCGGAAGAAGCCGCCGTTCTGGAAACGGCAAGAGCCATGTGTGCCGCCGCGAGAACGGCTCCCAAGGCCTGCGGCATCGACAATCTGGATACCCTCATCCTCACCGGGGAGGAGAAGGCCGCCGTCACGGCGGAGATGCGCCGTATCGCCGAAGTGGGCGGAGACCGCTTTTTCATCCGGGATGCGGACAATGTGGATGCTTCCCCTGTGCTGGTGCTCATCGGCGCGGAAGAGAAGCCCCGGGGGGTGGACCGGGTCTGCAGCCTCTGCGGCTGGGACGGCTGTGCCGACTGCGTGCGCAATCACGGCAAGTGCGCCCTGACGGGGATCGACCTGGGCATCGCCATCGGTTCTGCCGTGAGTGTGGCGGCGGACCGGCGGGTGGATAACCGGGTGATGTTCACGGCGGGCAAGGCTGCCGCAGCCCTGAAGCTGCTGGGCAGCAAGACCCTCATCATGGGCATTCCCCTCTCGGTGAGCGGGAAGTCGCCTTTCTTCGACCGGCAGTTCAGCCGCTGAAAGGAGCGAAGCCATGGGTAAGAAGGAATATAAGAACATGCTGGCGCAGGAGGAACCCATCCTCTGGAGTGACCGGAAGCGGATCCTGGGCCTGCCGCTGAGCTTTACGAAATACAGTCTGGATAAGGACCGCCTGTATCTGCAGAAGGGCTTTTTCCGGACGGAGATGAACGAGCTGCTCCTGTACCGGGTGCTGGACCTGAAGTCCGCCCGCACCCTGGGGCAGAAGTTGTTCGGCGTGGGGACCGTTACCCTCATGAGCAGCGATCAGTCGTCCCCCATGCTGGAGCTGAAGAACATCCGCGACTGCGAGCGGGTGCGCCGCTTCCTTTCGGAGCTGGTGGAGCAGCAGCGCAGCGATCTGGGCATCCGGGGCCGGGAGATCTACGGGTCTGCCGTCCGCGCCGGGATGGACCCGGACAATGCACCCGACAGCGGGCCGGACATGGGCATGCAGCCCCCTCCGCCCCCGCCGGTCGATCTGGACGGTGACGGAATGCCGGGCTGAACCCGGCCGTAATAAAGCTGAAACGTTAAAAACTTAGGAGGAAATACGAATGGGTAAGTTTGTTATCAAGACTTCTGACGCGGGTCAGCGCTTCAACCTGCTGGCCACCAACGGTCAGGTCATCGGCGTCAGCGAAGTGTACAAG
>JAZSQG010000039.1:0-1980 GCA_045537855.1 Oscillospiraceae bacterium | reverse complement strand
TTCGGCGCTGTGGTAGACCGCAGCATCAGCCAGACCCTGCGGCGCAGCCTGTTTACCACCCTGACCACGGCGCTGCCCATCCTTCTCCTCCTCGTTCTGGGTGTGGACTCCATCCGCAATTTCGCCTTCCCGATCCTGGTGGGTGTACTCAGCGGTCTTTATACTTCCACCTGCGTTTCCGGCCCCCTGTGGAAGCTTTTCTGCGGCAAGAAGCCTGTGAAGGTCCGCTGAATCCGAACAAAATAAGAAAATCCCCGGAACCGAGGTTCCGGGGATTTTTTTGTGTGCATTCTGTTATGCGCGGACCTTGTTGAGCTTGGCAAAGCGGGGGAGACTGTCCACCGTTTCCCGGCCGCAGTCCCCCTGAATGAGGGGCAGGGCGTAGTCGATGAAGTCCTGGGTGACGCCTGCGCCGTCGGGCAGGATCCAGGCTTCGGGCACCTTGTTTTCGTAATTGGCCACCTGGGTCAGGGGGATAAGGTCCGTTTCGCAGCGGTAGACACCGTTTTCCGTGCTGCGCCGGAAGGCAACCATCTTGCCGGTTTCGCCGGCGGTGGCGGCTTCCACGGCCACGCGGCCCGCCATCACCGCTTCTTCAATATCCGTGCGGGAGGCAAGGTGGGCGCCGCAGCGCTGCAGCAGGCTCAGTTCGATCCCCCGGGCCTTGACACCGCAGTGCTCCTTGATCTGCTGGGCCAGATACACCGCAAGACCGCCCAGCTGGGTGTGGCCGAAGGCGTCCTTGGCGCCCTTGGCGGCATATTCGGAGATGAAGACCCCGTCCTTATCCTGGATGCCCTCGCTCACCGCCACAAAGACGCTGCCGGTCCTGGCAAGTACTTCCTTCACACGCTCCAGGAAGCGTTCCAGGTCAAAGACCGTTTCCGGCAGATAAAGGAGGTCGGGCCCCGCTCCGTACTGCGTTGCCAGGGCGGCGGCACCTGCCAGCCAGCCGGCGTGGCGGCCCATGATCTCCACCACCGTGGCGGTGCCGTAGTCGTACACTGCGGCGTCCAGGCTGATTTCCATGCAGCTGGTGGCGATATACTTGGCGGCGCTGCCGAAGCCGGGGCAGTGGTCCGTGCCGAAGAGGTCGTTGTCGATGGTCTTGGGGATGCCCATCACCCGGCACTCCCAGCCACTGCGGGCCATGAAGCGGCTGATCTTGTCGCAGGTGTCCATGCTGTCGTTGCCGCCGTTGTAGAAGAAATAGCGCACATCGTACTTCTTGAAGATTTCCAGAATGCGCTGATAGTCGGTATCGTCCTTGTCCGGGTCAGCCAGCTTGTAGCGGCAGGAACCCAGGGCGGAGGAGGGGGTATTCAGCAGGCGCTCCAGTTCCGCGGGGTCCTCCTTGCCGATGTCGTAAAGCACGTCGTCCAGAATGCCCTTGACGCCGTGGGCAGCCCCCAGGACACGGGTGATCATGGGGCTTTCCAGTGCCGCCCTGGCAGCACCGTAGAAGCTGGCATTGATGACAGAGGTGGGGCCGCCGGACTGGCCGAAAATACAGGCGCCTTTCAGTTCCTTCATAGTTACATCCTCCCGGAATGTTGTTTGAATCATCTTACAAGACATTATAGCACAGACGAAGGGAAATTAAAGCTTTTATTTTCCTGCCTTGCGTGCTAAACTACAGTTGAAAGGAGCGATCTATATGCCCATTGTCACCAGTAAGGAAATGTTTGAAAAAGCCTACGCCGGCGGTTACGCCGTAGGCGCCTTCAACGTCAACAATATGGAGATCATCCAGGGGATCACGGAGGCTGCGGCGGAGACCCGCTCTCCTCTCATCCTGCAGGTCAGCAACGGCGCCAGAAAGTACGCCAAGCATGTCTACCTCATGAAGCTCATCGAAGCCGCTGTAGAGGATACCGGGCTTCCCATCTGCGTGCATCTGGACCACGGCGCCGATTTTGAAGTCTGCAAGAGCTGTGTGGACGGCGGCTTTACCTCCGTCATGATCGACGGCTCCAGCCG
>JAZSQG010000240.1:0-7920 GCA_045537855.1 Oscillospiraceae bacterium | reverse complement strand
CCTTGGCTCACAGAACGACATGGCTACGATCCGACTTTGAAGACGGGTGCGAATACGACTCACATAAGCAGTACCTGATTGTGGAAAAAGACGATGCAGCAGTCATGCCACACCTCAACGAAATGGGCTTTGAAAGTATCGAAGATGTATTCGATCTCTCTAATCCCTATATGTGGGGACTTCCGGTAGACTGGAAATTCGGCAACGCACGAATCGGTAAAGGCAGCTTCTATAACTCCGTGGAGTTTCACTTCGCTGCTTCCCTGTTCTTTGAATCCGTTGGCCGATACTGCTCCATCAACGAAACAGCCTATTTTCAGCACAACCATCCCCTGAACATGATCGGAACCGGTCGCTTCCACCAGTTTATGTCCCGGGAAAAGCAGATGCAGTACTATCAGACAGCCGCTCAAGATCCTCACATCCGAAATCCGGGCGAAAAACTGGTAATCGGAAACGATGTTTGGATCGGGGCCAATACCTTTATCAACACCTCCCTCTGCCACAGCATCGGAGACGGTGCCATCATTGCAGCAGGAGCCGTAGTCAACTGCGACGTTCCGCCCTACGCCGTTTTTGCCGGCGTGCCGGGAAAGGTGGTAAAATACCGCTATAGCGAAGCGCAAATCGAGATTTTACGCAAAGTACGCTGGTGGGACTGGAGCGATGAAGAAATGGAGCGTAATGCCGACCTTCTCATGGATCCTGCAGCGTTTTTCGAGGCGTGTCGTTAAACGCGCTGCCTGTGATGAGCTTTTACAGCCTGATAATTGCTATAAACAACAAAAAACACCGCCGTCTGCAGAAGCAGACGGCGGTGTTTTTGTTAGGTACAGGGTTTAGCTGACAACTTCGAGGATCTGCATGGGGCACTGCTTGGCGCAGAGACCGCAGGCGATGCACTTGATGGGGGCAACGCCGGGAGCAGTCTGAACCATGACGCCGAAGGGGCAGGCAGCAACGCACTTGCCGCAGCCGATGCAGCTCTTCTTGTTGATCATGTAAACGCCGGAAGGAGCCTGAGTGATGGCACCCTGCTCACAGGCAGCAGCACACTTGCCGCACTGGACGCAGGTCATGACCTTGATGGCACCGTTCTTCTCAGTGATGCGAAGGCAGGCCTTCTCCTGGTCGAACTCCTTCGCAAACGCGTTGGAGCAGGCGCTGGTGCACTGCAGGCAAGCCATGCAGGCATCCTTATTGGTGACTTTCAGTCTCTTCATGCGCTTCTTCCTCCCTTAAATCTGGAGGTAGGAATCGGCGTACAGCGTCTCGTTGCGAATGACGTCGCAGGACTTAATGGTTTCCATGAGACGGAGATCGCAGGGGTTGACAATGGCGGAAGTCAGGCCGTTCATGATAGCCATGGCCACCATCGCGCTGTCCATGATGGGACGCAGAGTCTTGGGCATACCGTTGGAGACGTTGGAGAGACCGCCGGTGGTGTTGAAGCCCATGTCAGCGCACATCTTGATGAACTCAAGAACGTCCAGCTGCTTATCCTGCATGCCCTTGATAACAAGGAACAGGGGGTCGAACCACAGGTCTTCGGCGTCCATGCCGTGCTCCATGCCGCGTTCCAGCAGCTCCTGGCAGTAAGCCATGCGCTCTTCGTTGTCGGCGGGCACGCCGGCCTTGGAGCACAGAGCGATCGCGATGGCATCGTTGGCAGCAGCCAGGTCGATGTTCTCGATACGGTCGCCGGCGTCAGCAGAGTTGACAATGGGCTTGCCCTTGCTGCGGTTGTAGACGGAGATGCCGGCCTCGATGGCCTTGCGGTTGGCGGTATCCAGGCAGAGAGGAATGTTGTCGCAGTTTTCCTGAATCAGGGTGACTGCCCACTTCATCAGCTCTTCGCCGCCGTTCTCGGCAGGTCCGATGTTGACATCCAGATAGGTGGCGCCGGCAGCGATCTGCTCACGGGCACGCTTCAGGATGGGTTCAGGATCACGAGTGTTCATGGCTTCCCGGATGGCGGGAGAGATGCAGTGAATCCGTTCACCGATAGTAATGAACTTTCCCATTTTTAATCTCCTTAATTGAACTCGCGAAGGTACTTGACAAGCTGGATGGCTTCGTTGGGGCCAACGACGATACGCCAGTTGGGCAGCTTGGCTTCCAGCTCGCCCTTCAGGACGGCAACCTTGCCGGGCAGGATGAGAACCTTATTCTTGATCTTGTTCTCAATGTCGTTCTCTTCGATGAACTTGGCGATGGTGCCAGCGGAGAACTTGCCGGCAGCCCAGCTGGTCAGCACGGAGTAGCCGCCAGCGTCGGTGATGAGCATGTTGATGGGCACACCGCTGCGCTCCAGCTCGCCGGAGACGACAAAGTAAGTCAGAGCGAAGTCGACGGTCACGCAGCAGATGCTGTTCTCGTCGGCGCCGTTGAGGGGGTAGATGCCAGGAGCGACCTTCATGGGCTTCTGGGGGTCGGTGAAAATGTTCTGACGCAGGCCGTACAGAGGCAGAGCCTCGGCATAGCTCATGCGGTCCATCACGATGACGGAGCCGTAGCGCAGAGTGAACACGGAAGCCAGAGCGGCCTGCATGTTCATGTCGCCGGCGGCCAGAGCATGGAGGTTCACGATGCTGGGATAACCGAAGGTGCGGTCGCCGCCCTTGATGGCAGCGCGGCGGATCTTGGTGGCCGCAGCGAAGGCATCCTTAATGCTGGAGCCGCCGATGTAAACCATCAGGTTCTTGTTGCCGGCGCCTTCCAGCTTCTCAATGGTGTCATGCAGTTCGTTCAGGTCAGCACCGGAAACGCCCAGGACCACGCCCTTGGAGGTGGCCAGCTTGTTGTAGGCTTCCCAGTTGCCGGCGTTGGCGCCGACAAGGACCTTGGCAGCATCGCCGGCAGCTTCCAGAGCGGCAACGGCAATGGCTTCGTCTTCCGCGTTGACCAGCAGGTCACGGCCGGTGGCGGCAGCCTTCTTAACAAGCTCCACGCAGCGGTCGGCGCCCTGGTCGGCGGGGCAGTTGACCATAACGGTCTCAACGTACATACGCTCGCCGATACGCTCGTAGTCGACCTTCACCAGGTCGGCCAGACGCTGATCGTTCTCGGCGTCTTCCATGCCGGCGCAGACAAACACGCCGTACAGGTTGCGGTTGACGAGGGTCTTCTCATGACGCAGCATGACGGTCTCGCCGCCCAGAGCAGCCTCGCCGACCTTGACGGTCCGCATCGGGGGCTCGGTAGCAGCAGACAGCTTGGAGAGAGATTCCTCGGACATATGCGGGCACTTGTCCACGCCCAGGGCGCCCTGCGCGACCTTCATGGAGAAAGCCATGCAGGTGGGGCAGCCGCAGTCCTTACAGTTGGTCTTGGGGGTCAGCTTAAAAATATCAAGTCCTTTGAGTGCCATTGTGTTCCGCCTCCCTATCTTACGCCATGGCGGCAATCATAGCCGCAATGGTCTTCACGGACGTGGGATGCCTGAGGATAACAGCATTGGAGCCGGAAGCCAGGCAAGCCGAAGCCGTAACGATTTCCATCTGAATGCCGCGTTCTTCGCGGGAGCCCCACTCGGGCATGTCCGCTTCAGCCATGATGGACTCCTTCACGCCCCAGGTCTCGGAGGCCACGGGGGTGATGACGGGCATCTGCAGCATGTTGTCGTTCTGCTCAAGAGCAGCACTCTTCACGCGGTCCATGGTGGAGGAAACGTACTCAAAGCCGTAGCCGGCAGCGGCGCTGCCCAGATTCATGACGATCCGGTCAGCGGCAACGCCCATCTGAGTGATCAGGACGTTGAGCTGCTTGGCGAGGTTGATATCAACAGCGCTTTCGCCGCCGATGTTGTGGGTGTAGGCCAGGGCGCAGCCGGCGCCGACGGTCTTATAGTTCTCTTCGCGAGCGGACATGAAGAGCAGCTTCGCTTCGGGCAGAGCCTCAGCAATAGCGCCGAACAGAGCAGTGTCCTTCTCAATGTTCTTGCAGCCGGCGACCACGATGGGCAGGGTGCTGACAGCAGCAGCTTCCTTCGCCAGAGCAACACAGTCTTCCACGCTGCGATCCAGGCCGCCGGGATCGGCGCCCTCAAAGCGCAGGCAGACAAACTTGGCACCTTCGGCGGCGCAGGCGACCTTCACGCGATCGGCGAAGGACTCGGCACCGGCGTAGAAAGCGCCCAGAGCGGGCATGCCTTCCACATCAAAGGCAACGTCAAGAACCTCGATGCCGACGGCAGGAGCGTTCTTCCAGCTTTCGTCGAAGCTGCAGAGGGGCAGGGTGTGCTCGCCACCCAGAGTCAGGCACTTGTCACCCGCGCCAATGGCGGCTTCCATGATGCCTGCAGTAAAAACTTGTGCTTTTTCGGTGTAACCCATTACTAATACTGCCTCCTAAAATTACATCTCGATGGGCTCGAGCTCGAGGACGGGATGACCCTTCTCGGTGAGATAGTTCATCAGGGCTTCGGGATCCTGCGCGATCGTCTCGTCGGCGATCATGTCGCTGAAGTTCTCGATACCATAGAGTTCTTTCGCGGTTTCGTTGATCTTGTCGCCGAGGAGTTCCTTCAGCGCCTTGGGCAGCCACACGATACGGGCGATGCCGCCTTCGGCCTTCATGAACTTCTTGGAGGGGATGAAGTGACGGCCATGGCCCATGAAACCGGGGGTCTGGACGCCGCCGCCGGTGAAGGAAGCCATTTCAGCAAAGGTCATGCCGATGGGGGTCATGCCAACATGCTCACGGTTGACGATCACAACACCGTTGGAAACGGGCTCGATGCCGCAGATACACTCGAAGCAGCCGCAGCTGGTCATGGGATCCTGCACCAGGGAGTACAGGGTAACCTTTTCCAGAGCGCCGTGGGAGTACTTGAAGACGGCCTCGTTGACTTCTTCCCAGGAACCGACGCGCTCGTCGATAACCTTGGTCTTGGGCACTTCCTGGCAGGGGCCGGTGGGATCCAGCTCGTTGGTCGCCTTGGCGTCCAGCCAGCTGACAGCGCCGCAGAGACCCAGACGCTCGGGAGTGACGATGCAGACGTGAGAGGGAGAGAAGGACTGGCAGAGGATGCAGGTGTAGAACTTATCCACGCTCTCGTCGGTGAGGCTGCGGATACGGGCGTCACGGGCATCGTAAACCACGTTGGCGGCCTTGCGGAGTTCCTTCACTTCTTCGGGGTTGGTGTAGATCTTGACCTGGCACTTGTCGACCACGCTGGCGTACTCGTTCTTGATCTTGGCGTACAGCAGCTCGCCGAAGTGCTTCATGCGGAAGCCGGCATCGAACGCAGCCTTGCTGACACGAATACGGATGAGGTCGCGCTGGCCGGTATGCATGATGCCTTCCAGGCAGTTGATGAAGTTGTGGATCTTACGCTCGAAGACGGGCTCAAAGTCAGGCTGCATGTTGGTGCCGCCGACTTCCACGATGGTAGCCATGCAGATCTTCTCACCGACTTCGAACTCGTCGATGTCCTTGCCGATGACTTCGATCTTGTGGTCTTCGATCTCGTGGAGCTCCAGGGTGCGAACCAGCTCGAAGCAGTCCTTACGGGAGCCGTCGGCTTCGATCTGCATGTCGCCCTTGCGGATGATTTCGCCTTCGAAAGCGCTGGAGCAGGCGATGGGAATATCAATGTTGGTAACCTTGATCTTCACGCCGCGGGCTTCGAGGGAAGCATCGATCCACTCGTCAACGTTCTGGTCAACGATGAGGCTCTTGGGAACGCGCCACAT
This sequence comes from Oscillospiraceae bacterium, assembly GCA_045537855.1. Taxonomy (GTDB): domain Bacteria; phylum Bacillota; class Clostridia; order Oscillospirales; family Oscillospiraceae; genus UBA1774. Next base: position 2,224 of record JAZSQG010000240.1, on the reverse strand, counting down.
ATCGTTGTCGTCGTTGGTGATGACGGGGAAGCCCATGGCAATGGCGCCGGCGCCGCAGGCGACGGTGATGTCGTCGACGGGAGCAAAGGCGTTGACAAAGGCGAAGATACGCTCGAAGGTGTACTTGTTCATGTCGTCATAGCAGTTCGGCTGGATGTTGCCGAAGATCATGGCGGCACGGACGACCAGGGAGATGATATGTCCAACGGCCCAGAGATCGGGGCCCACGGGGACGATACGTACGGGGAAGCCCATCTTGACGCCGCCACGGATGGCCTGGTCAATGATGTCGCCCAGCAGGAACACGAAGATACCTCTGGACTGATAGCCCTTGATCAGAGCAACGGCCTGCTCATCGGTGGGAGCAGCGTCGATCATGACCACGAAGCCGGGGATGTCGCCGGTGACCAGGGGCACGCCCAGCTCACGGACTTCGGCGTCGGTCATGTGACCGTGATACTTCTCATCATAGGGAGTGGGGTTCTCGGCATACTTACAGGCCTCGATGACCTCAGCAGCCATGGCGGTGGCGATACCGGAAGTGAAGATGTCCTTGGTGCGGTACTCGCGGGTCATCATGGCGCGGATGGGCACCAGAGCGTCGCGGAGCTGACCCATGGTCTTGACTTCCAGACCGGTGTAAGCATAGATACAGGCCAGGTAGTAAGCGGTGCTGCCGAAAGTAACGGGAGCATCTTCACCCAGCTTAGCAATCGTTTCATTAACAGCGGCCTCGGCACGGGCAAACATTTCGTCCGAGCCTCTGAAAACTCTATCAAACAGTCCCAAAGCGTTTTGCCTCCTATTCGTTGTCGATGCGTTCTTTGATTGCGCGGATTTCCGCAACAGTCTTTTCACTGAATTCGTAGGGAGAGCGGCCTGCCCGATCAGCGGCGGACACATCATCCTCGTAGTGGACGAAGCCCAGAAGAGCCTCCTCCGGTACTCTGGATCGGATGAATTCCTCATCGGCCTGGCTGCGGATCTTGTTGGCTACGACCCGGACGGTCTTGATGCCAAGATCCCCCGCCAGTTTCACGATACGCTGATAGGTCTGCACGCTGCGCTCACCGGGTTCGATTACCACAACGAACTGGTCCATCATATCCGTGGTGCCGCGGCCCAGATGTTCCAGACCCGCTTCCATATCCATGATGACCACATCGTCACGCTGAATGATCAGGTGGGAAATGACCCGCTTGAGCACAACATGCTCAGGGCAGACACAACCGCTTCCGCCGGTTTCAACCGTTCCGAGAATCAACAGCTTGACGCCATTCTTCTCCTTGGCCAGGAGGTCGGGAATGTCATCCACCTTGGGATTGATGCGGAAGAACTTCCCAAAGGTCTCCGCACTGGCTCCTGTGCGCTCGGCGATGAGCTGGCGCATTTTGGCGATGGGGACGATCCCCTCCATCTCCTCTTCGGTAAAGCCCAGTGCCATACCCAGATTGGCGTCCGGATCCACGTCGGCAGCCAGGACATTGCGTCCCTCGTCGGCGTAGAGTCTCGCCAGAATCGCGGAGAAAGTGGTCTTCCCTACTCCGCCTTTTCCGGTAACTGCGATTTTCATGTGTTTATCCTCAGATGCCCAGAGCGGCGCGCTTTGCCTCGATAGCAGCGATCATGGCGTCAACCAGCTCGTCGGGATTGGTGTTGATATAGTAGCCGGCGCCGACCATATCGCGGGTGCCTTCGGTGATGAGCTTCATCATGCCTTCGCTGCCGCTGACCTGAGGCTCGATGCCCAGATAGGTGTCGATACCGGTGGCGACGACGTAGTTGGCGATGGAGACAGCCTTCTCACTCATCCATTCGGGAGCGCAGCCCACGACGGGAACTTCGGGAATGGTGATGTTCCAGTCCTTGGCAATGCCATTGGCCAGCAGCATCATACGGCTGATGTCAACGCAGGAGCCCATATGAAGGACGGGAGGAATGTTGGCCAGCTCGCAGACGCGCTTCAGACCGGCGCCGCAGAGTTCCTTGGCTTCCTTGGAGAGGAGGCCGGCCTTGGCAGCAGCCTGAGCGGAGCAGCCGGTGGCAACAACAACGATGTCGTTGGCGATGAGCTTCTTGATGATCTCAATGTGAGAGTAGTCGGGACGGACCTTGGGGTTGTTGCAGCCAACAATGGCGACAGCGCCGCGGAGAACGCCGGACTTCACGCAGTCGATGAGGGGCTTGTAGGTGTCGCGCACATCGACAAAGCTGTTGGTGACGG
>JAZSQG010000307.1:0-7098 GCA_045537855.1 Oscillospiraceae bacterium | reverse complement strand
GACCCATCTGGATGTCCACATAGTTCTGGGCAAATTCCCGGCAGGCATCCCGGAATTCGGGGATGGACATGGCCTTGCGGTTGAGCTTCTGCTGCTTGATGATGGCAGACTCAATGGGCATGCCGTGGTTGTCCCAGCCGGGGGTAAAGGTCACCTGATAGCCGGTCATGGCCATATAGCGGTTGATAAAGTCCTTCAGGCACTTGTTCAGGGCCGTTCCCATGTGGATATATCCGTTGGAGAAGGGAGGGCCGTCGTGGAGGACGAAGGGGGGCTTGCCTTCGCTGCGCTTCAGCAGGCCGCCGTAGATATCCTTCTCGTTCCAGTTCTTCAGCCAGTCCGGCTCCCGCTTGGGCAGTCCCGCCCGCATGGGAAACTCGGTCTTGGGCAGATTCAGCGTCGCATTGTAATCCTGGGCCATATCTTTCTACCTCTTCTGTCAATATCGCCACGCGGGTCTGCCCGCGTGGCGTATGTGGTTTCTCTATTGCACTCAGCGGCCGGGGTACTTGTCCCCGAACTGGAGATTGTCGTAATCGATCTGGGGCAGGCGGGCGCTCTGCACTTCCTGAGGCTCCGCCGCCTCGGATTCGGGCACTTCCTCCCCGTGGGTCTCGAAGCTCTTCTCAATGAGCTCCGCCACGCTGGCCACGGAGATGGGGCCGCTGTCCTCCAGGGCAGGCGCGCTCACTTCCGCTGCCTGGGGTACTTCCGCGGCGGCCGCCGCGGGGATCACCGGCACGGGAGGCAGCTCCGACAGGGGCTCCACAAAATCGTAAATATGCGTCAGGCTCTCCTGATAGCGGTCGATGGCGTCCTTCAGGCTCTGCAGATAGGCGGCCGTCTTCCGCTTGGCGCTGAGCAGGGCAGCCTCTTCCTCCGCCAGGCCCTGCTTGAGTTCCCGGCGGCGCACTTCGGCGGAGGCCTCCGCCTCGGCCAGGAGCTTTTCGCACTTCTCCCGGGTCTCTTCTTCCAGCTCCCGGGCCGTCTTCTTGGCGCTGAGCAGCGCCATGCGCATGGCGTCCTCCGTGGAGCGGTATTCCTCCACTTTGTCCACCAGCACCCGCAGCTTGTTCTTCAGGATGGCGTTCTCCCGGTACAGGGAGGTGTAATCCTGGGTCAGCTGCTCCAGAAAGCTGTCCACCGAGGCGATATCATAGCCGCCGAAGACCGCTTTGTCAAATTCCCGATTGGTTACGTCCTGAGGCGTCAGCACGCTGCTTCAATCCTTTCCCCGGCTCAGAAATACAGGCCGTTGTTTTCCAGTTCGTCAATGAGGTCACCCAGAATGTCCACATTGTAGGGGGTGACCATGTAGGTGCTGACAGCCACCTTCTTGATCTTGCCGTCCTGGGCATAGGCCACGCCGCTGACAAAGTCCAGCACCCGGCGGGCCACCTCCCGGTTGGTGTTTTCCATATTCAGGACCACGGTACGCTTGTCCCGGAGATGGTCGGCGATCTCCCGGGCGTTTTCAAACTGCTCGGGCTTCAGCAGCACCACCTGCAGCTGGGCCGTGGCGTGAATGTTCACGACCTTGTTGCGCTTTTCCGGAAACTCCTGGGTGATGCCCACGCCGGGGGCGGCAGAGGGGATGGCAGGCGCAGCCTGCTCCGCGTATTCTTCGAATTCTTCATCGTCAAAGGGCCGGGCAAGCCGCTTCAGGTTATCCATCAGTCCCATGTAATTCATCCTCCGATTCAGTGCTGCCGGGAATAATCCCTGCTGCCGAAAATGGCAGAGCCGACCCGAACCATATTTGCTCCGGCCCGGATCGCTTCGGCGTAGTCGCCGCTCATGCCCATGGACAGCGTCCGCATAGAAATATTATCGTATTTTTTGTCCCTTATGTCAACAAAAAGCTTGTACATTTCTTCAAAATATGGGTATTTTTTCGGCCCCGCCCCCTCTATTTTGGGTGGCGGCACCGCCATGAGTCCCTCCAGCCGGATGTGGGGCAGGCTGCCCGCAAAGGCGGCCAGTTCCTCCGCTTCTTCCGGCTCGGCGCCGCTCTTGCTGGCTTCCCGGCCGATGTTCACCTGCAGCAGCACCCGCTGGCAGATGCCCAGCTTCTCCGCCTGCCGGTCCAGCAGCTGCAGCAGCTCCCGGCTGTCGGCAGAATGGATGAGGTCGGCAAGGCCCACCACATCCCGGACCTTGTTGCGCTGCAGGTGGCCGATGAAGTGGGCCTCCGTCCCCGCATAGGCGCCCAGGGCGCTCTTTTCCACCAGCTCGGACGTGCGGTTTTCACCCACCGCGTCCACCCCGGCAGCCACGGCGGCGCGGATATACTCCGCCCCCTTGGTCTTTCCGGCGGCCACCAGGCAGATCTCCGCCGCTTCTCTTCCCGCCAGGGCCGCAGCCCGGGCGATCTCCTCCCGCACACGCAGGACATTATCCGCCACGAAGTCCATCAGCTTACCACCTTCCCGTCATAGAGGTCTCTGGCACTGACGATGATCCGGTCTCCCGCCCGGAGGGTGTTGCTGCGCACCAGATAGTCATCTCCGTAGTCGTGGAGGACCTCCACCAACTTCTTCTCCGCCTGCAGCCCCGTCTGCACATAGACGCAGGGATTGCCCTCCTCGTCCACGTGGAGGCTCTTGCGGGGGATGCGCAGGCCGCTTTCCCGGCTGAAGATGAGCTCCGATTCCTGCAGGCGCATGCTCAGCACATCGGTCATGTTGGTATCGCAGCTGAAGAGCACAGCGCGCTGCCCGTCCTCCATGGCGCTGACGGATTCCACCCGCATTTCCAGCTCCTCACTGTAATAGCGGCCGAAGAGCAGCTTCACCGACATGCCCGTGTAGAGCCTGTCCGCCGCTTCCCGGTCCATGAGGGCTGCATAGTACCACTTGCTGCCGTAGACCAGCTTTCCCAGCGAAAAGTCCGGGACACTGTGTTCCTCCCGCAGCAGGTCGGAGAGCTCCTGCACCCCCAGCTTTTTGAGGCCCTTGATATCCAGCTCCTCCCAGCCATCCACCGCGGTGCTGAAAAGGCCGGAGGCGGGGGCGCAGATTTCTGCGGAACGGCCGCTTTCCAGCCGCCGGAGGGCCGTCAGCTCCTCCTGCAGGCTGCGGATGCTCCGGCCGATCTCCCCGGCGTCCTGAAAGGCGATGATGCTCCGGCTGCGCAGCTGCGTGGCCATGCTCTCTACCTGATAGAAGTCCCGCCGGGCCACCGCCTGCCGCAGGGCGGCGGTCTCCTCCTCGATGGCGCCGTCCAGCAGACGCATGTCGGCAGAGGAATCCACCGTCTGCACCAGGCTTTCCAGCCGGGCGATCTGCTCGGTGAGCTGGCCGATGCGCACCGCCCGCTGCAGGTCCTCGTCCGTATCGAAGGCTTCCGCCACGGCGCTGCCGCCGGAGACCCGCAGCCCCTCCCGGGCGGAGATGTACACGGTGCTGTAAACGCTGTACAGCACTTCTTCCTCCCGGGCCACGATGCCCCGGAGCCGGGCCGAGTCCTGCAGACTGTCACTGACGGCGAAGGCCGTGCGCACGGGGGCGTCTATGGCCTGGATGGCGTAGACCGCCAGATAGGCCAGCAGGGCCGCAAAGATCAGATACCCTGCGATCTTGATGGGGACATTGGTATTTTTCATAAGTCCTCCCCTCCCGGAAACGCCGCCCGCCATGCCGGGCCTCAGCCCCTCAGCCCAATTCCGGCAGATTCAGCTGCCGCAGGGGGATGATGGTGCTGATGGCGTGCTTGTAGATCAGTTCCTGTTTTCCTTCGCAGTCCAGCGCCACCGTAAAGCTGTCAAAGCCGGTGACGGTGCCCCGCATCTGAAATCCGTTCATCAAAAAGACCGTGAGCGGCGTGCGCTCCTTTCTGGCCTGATTGAGAAATACATCCTGCAGATTCACGGTTTTCTGCATGCTTCCCACGTCCTTTCCCTCTATGGTCGGCGCGTTTCCCGCCGCCGATCATAGTATACCAGAATTTTCCAGTATTTTTGTCGAAAAGACGCAGGCTTCCTGAAAATTCGGGACATTCTCCCAGAGCTGCCAGTGGACTTCCGCCCCTCTGGCCCGGAGCCAGCTGAGCTGGCGCTTGGCATAGCGCCGGGATTCCCGCTTGATATCCTCCACGGCCTGTGCCATGCTCACATCCCCCCGGATGGCTGCCGCCAGCTCCTTGTAGCCGATGGCCTGCATGGCGGTGCTGCCTTCCCGGAGACCGGACTCCAGCAGGCTGCGCACCTCCGCTTCCAGACCCTGCTCCAGCATCCGCTCCACCCGCAGGTCGATGCGCCGGTACAGGGTCTCCCGCTCCCGGAAGTTCAGAGCCAGCGTCACCGAAGGGTAGCGCCTGGGCAGGGCCCGGGTGCGGGCATCGTGGTCGGTAATGGTCTCGCCGGTGCTGAAGAACACCTCCAGCGCCCGGACGATGCGCTTTTTATCGTTCTCGTGGAGCTTTTCCGCCCGCTCAGGGTCCACCGCCCGGAGCTTTTCCAGCATGGCGGCGCCCCCCAGGGCTTCATATTCCGCTTCCAGCTGCCGGCGCAGGTCCGCGTCGCCCCCGGAGAAGCCTCCCTGCCGGAGCAGCGCGTCGATATACAGGCCGGTGCCCCCCACCAGAATGGGGAGCTTTCCCCGGCGGAGGATATCCTCCACGCAGGCGGAAGCATCCTCACTGTAGCGGGCGGCGCTGTAATCCTCCGCCGGGTCCACGAAGCCCACCAGATGGTGGGGTACCCCCTCCGTTTCCTCCGGAGTGGGGGCGGCAGTGCCGATGACCATGCCCCGGTATACCTGCATGGCATCGCAGGAAACCACTTCCCCGTCCAGGAGCTTTGCCAGACGCACCCCCAGGGCGGTCTTGCCCGTGGCGGTGGGGCCGGTGAGGACCAGGATCCCCCCGGGCATCAGTTGCGCAGGGACTGGAGGGGCGCGGGGATGCGCCCGCCCCGGTCAACGAAGTCCTTGCTGGACTGGCGGTGCACCGGCATCACCGGCGCGGAGCCCAGCAGGCCGCCGAATTCCACCCGGTCGCCCACCTGCTTCCCCGGGGCGGGGATCAGGCGCACGGCGGTGGTCTTGTTATTGATCATGCCGATGGCCGCTTCGTCGGCGATGATGGCCGACACGGTCTCGGCGGGGGTATCCCCGGGCACGGCGATCATATCCAGACCCACGGAGCAGACACAGGTCATGGCTTCCAGCTTGTCCAGCTGCAGCACGCCCCGCTCCGCCGCGGCGATCATGCCCGCACCCTCGCTCACGGGGATGAAGGCGCCGCTGAGGCCGCCCACATGGGAGGAGGCCATGACGCCGCCCTTCTTCACGGCATCGTTCAGGAGGGCCAGGGCAGCGGTGGTGCCGTGAGTGCCCACGGTCTCCAGGCCCATTTCCTCCAGAATATCCGCCACGCTGTCCCCCACGGCGGGGGTGGGCGCCAGAGAGAGGTCCACCACGCCGAAGGGCACCTGCAGCCTTGCGGAAGCTTCCCGGGCCACCAGCTGACCCATGCGGGTCACCCGGAAGGCGGTCTTTTTCACCGTTTCGGCCACCACATCGAAGGGCTCGCCCTTGCAGGCCTTCAGGGCATTGTGTACCACGCCCGGGCCGCTGATGCCCACGTTCACCACGCACTCCGGCTCGCCCACCCCGTGGAAGGCGCCGGCCATGAAGGGGTTATCCTCCACGGCGTTGGCAAATACCACGAGCTTTGCGCAGCCCATGCCGCCCCGGTCGGCGGTCAGCTCCGCCGCCTCCTTGATGACGCGGCCCATGAGGGCCACGGCGTCCATGTTGATGCCCGCCCGGGTGCTGGCCACGTTGACGCTGGAGCAGACCAGCTCCGTCTCCGCCAGAGCCCGGGGAATGGAGGCGATGAGCCGCCGGTCGGCCAGGGTGAAGCCCTTGTGCACCAGGGCGCTGAAGCCGCCGATGAAGTTCACCCCCGTCTCCGCCGCCGCCCGGTCCAGGGCGATGGCGACGGGCACATAATCCTCCGCCTCGCAGGCGGCGGCCACCAGAGAAATGGGGGTCACGCTGATGCGCTTGTTGACAATGGGGATGCCGAATTCGCTTTCGATATCTTCGCCCGTGGCCACCAGATTCGCGGCCAGGCGGGTGATCTTGTCATAGATCTTCCTGCAGCAGACCCGGATATCCCGGTCGGCGCAGTCCAGCAGAGAGATGCCCATGGTGATGGTGCGGATGTCGAGATGCTGCTGGTCAATCATCTCGATGGTCTGCAGAATTTCGTTCCGGTTGATCATACTCTGTGCATCGCCTCAAAAATATCTTCCCGCTGGATGCGGATCTCCAGCTCCCGGCTTTCGCCCCGGCTGCGCAGCAGCTCGGCCAGGTCCTTGAAGGCCATGCTGCAGCCGGAGGTATCCACCATCATGATCATGGTGAAGTAGTCCTGCAGAACGGTCTGGCTGATATCCAGCACGTTGACGCCGTTTTCCGCCAGCACGGCGCAGACATCCGCAATGATGCCCACTCTGTCTTTTCCGATGACGGTCACGATGGCTTTCATTCTCCATCCCCCTTTGTAAGCTCGTCCAGGGTCAGCCCGAAGGACGGCATAAAATGCTCCATAAAATACTGCACTTCCGGCAGGGTGGATGCTTCCAGCGCCCGTCGGATCTGCGCTTCGGCGGAGCGGAATTCCTGATTCCCCGCCCGCAGTTCTTCCACGCATTTGATGTACGCGGAAAGCTTGTCCGCCGCCTTCACCAGCTCCCGGACGCCCCCGTCCGGGCACTGCATGGTCTCCCGGTAGCTCTGCTGCAGCACCGGGGGCAGCAGCTTCAGCAGCCGCTCCTCCGCCTGGGATTCCACCGCCTTGTAGGCCCCGGCGATGTCCCCGTTGAGGTACTTCACCGGCGTGGGCAGGTCCCCGGTCATGATCTCGGAAGCGTCGTGAAACAGGGCGGCAGCCGCCGCCTTTTCCGGGTCGGCTTCCCTGCCGAACACATCCCGCCGGATCACCGCCAGCGCATGGGCCAGCACCGCGGTCATGTGGGAATGCTCCTGAATATTCTCTTCAAAGGTATTGCGCATCAGGCCCCAGCGCCGGATGTTGCGCATCCGGGCGATGAGGGCGAAAAAGCCGCCTTCCATGCCGCTCTCCTCCCTG
>JAZSQG010000315.1:0-6666 GCA_045537855.1 Oscillospiraceae bacterium | reverse complement strand
GGCTCTGCGCTTCTGCTTTTTCTTCTTGCGGCTGATGACCAGCAACACCAGAAGGATCACCACCACCGCCACGCCGATGAGGCTGATGAGCAGGGTGCTGCTGGCGCCGGTGGTCTTGACTTCCAGCCAGTAGCTGTCCATCAGCTGGGTGGATTCCTTACTCAGGCTCAGGAAGCTCTGGCCCCTGGAAAGGGTCTCCTGCGCGGGGTAGGCCACGGGGCTGGCAACCAGCTCGGGATCCATGTAGTCGGCGGCACCCTCGATGGGGGTGGAGTAGCCCAGGTAGTCCAGATTCTGGCCGGAGATGTCAGGGCGGCAGAGGAAATTGATGTAGGCTTCGGCCGCAGCCTTGTTCTCGCTGGAAGCGGGGATGCACATGGCATCAATAAACAGGTTGAAGCCCTCTTCCGGGTGGTAGAAGCCGAGATTTTCATTCTCTTCCAGCATCAGGAGATAGTCGCCGGCGTAGTAAGGGGCGATCCAGGCTTCCTCGCGTTCCATCTTCGCAAAAATCTGGTCCATGACGTAGCCCTGCACAACGGGCTTCTGAGCCACCAGCAGATCGGCGGCAGCCTTCAGCTGGGTGGGGTCCTCAGTGTTCAGACTGTAGCCCAGGCTCAGCTCGGCGATGCCAAAGGCGTCCCGGGGGTTATCGAACATCAGGATCTTGCCGCTGTACTTGGCGTTCCACAGAAGATCCCAGCTGCCCACATCGGCTTCGTTGACGTACTTGGTGTTGTAGATGACGCCCACGGTGCCCCAGGTGTAGGGCACGCTGTACTTGTTTTCCGGGTCGTAAGAGGTGTTGCGGTAAGCTTCACCCACATACTGATAGTTGGGGATGTTGTCGAAATTCAGCTCGGCCAGCATGCCTTCTTCAATGAGGCGGGCGATCATGTAATCCGAAGGGATGATCACATCATAGGAGGAGCCGCCGGTCTTGAGCTTGGTGTACATGGTTTCGTTGGAGTCGAAGGTCAGGTAATTGACCTGAATGCCGGTTTCCGCGGTGAAGGCGGCGTTGACATCCAGATATCCGTCCGAGCCGTCGGAGATATACTGGCCCCAGTTGTAGACATTGATGGTGACCGGCTCTTCCTTGGCTGCGCCGACGCTGCAGGTCATAAGCAGCAGCAGGAGCGTGAGCAGCAGGAAGGAACATACGCGGCGGGAAACAGACCTCATGAAAACTTACCTCCTTCAGGAACCGTTTGTTCTCGCCCGCAGGCGAGCGTTGCGATGCTTGGCGTTGTCCCGGGCCTGGGGAAGGTTCATGACGATCATGACCACCAGAATGACCAGGAACAGCAGGGTGAACAGCGCGTAGATCTTGGGCTGCAGGGGCTTTTTTGTGTAGTTGTAGATTTCCACCGGCAGGGTCACAAAATCGGCGCCGTAGACGAAATAGCTGATGACAAAATCATCCAGAGACATGGTGAATGCCATCAGAGCGCCGGAGATGATACCGGGCATGATCTCATGCAGAATGACCTTGAAGAAGGCCTGCACCGGGGTGCAGCCCAGATCCTGGGCCGCCTCCGCCAGATTGGGGTCCAGCTGGTACAGCTTGGGCTGTACGGAGAGGATGACATAGGGCAGGTTGAAGGTCATGTGGGCGATGAGCAGGGTGCCGAAGCCCATAATGCTCTTGATTTTCAGGGCCTGCCCGATGAACACAAAGAGCAGCGCCAGAGAAACGCCGGTGACGATCTCGGGATTGGTCAGGGGAATGTTGGTCAGCGCCATGGTGGTGCGGCGCAGACGGGGGCCCATCTTCTGAATACCCAGGGCGGCGGCAGTGCCGAGGACAGTGGCCAGCAGGGAAGAAAGCAGCGCCACGATCACGGAGTTGAGGAGCAGGGGGAGCAGCACACTGTCCCGGAAGAGCTCCCGGTAGTTGCCGAAGGTGAACTCCTTGAACACGGCGATGTCGCTGCCGCTGCTGAAGGAGGCCACGCCCAGAACGATCATGGGGATGTACAGAAAGATGAAGACCACCACGGTGAAAATGCCGGCTGCCTTTTTCATAGGGTAGCCACACTTTCATCATCGCCGGAGAAGCGGTTCATGAGGGCGATGCAGCTGAGCACCAGCACCATCAGGGCAAGGCTCATGGCGGCCCCCAGATTGGGGTTGTAGGCGGTCTTGAACTGGCTTTCGATCACGTCGCCGATGAGGATGCTGGAGGTGCCGCCCATCTTCTGGGAAATGTAGAAGGTGGACACGGCGGGAACGAAGACCATGGTGAAGCCGGAAATGATCCCCGGCAGGCTCAGGGGCAGGGTCACCTTGGCAAAGACCTGCCCGGCATCGCAGCCCAGATCCTGGGCGGCTTCCACCAGGCGGTGGTCGATCTTCATGATGACCGTATACAGAGGCATGATCATATAGGGCAGGTAGTTATATACCATGCCCATGATCACCGCGCCGTCTGTGCGGACCAGCCGCAGGGGCGCGATGCCCAGAGTGCCGAGAAAGCTGTTGATGATGCCGGTGTCCTCCAGCAGGGAGACCCAGGCCAGGGTGCGCAGCAGGAAGCTGATGCACATGGGCAGCATCACCAGCATGTAGAGGATGCGCTGACTGCGGGCTCCGGTCTGGGCGATGAACCAGGCCACGGGATAGCCCAGCAGCAGGCAGATCACCGCAGCCGCCACCGCCAGCCAGACGCTCCGCAGGAAGATGGGCAGATAACTGCCCAGGGCTGCGATGTTGGCAAGGGTGAAGCTGCCGGTAATGGAGTCGGTAAAAGCGTAGTACACCACGATGAGCAGCGGGATGATGGTGAACAGGGCCATCCACAGAAGGTAGGGCCCGGAAAGCAGAGCACGTTTCATGCCTCGGCTTCCTCCTGCTCCTCCCGCTCTTCGGCCAGCTCCGCGTCTCCGATCTCATCATATTCGGCGCTGTAGGAGCTGTAGTCCCCGAACATGCCGCTGTAGCGGCTTTTGCGCATGATATGAATGTCCTCGGGATTCAGGCGGATGCCGATGACGGCGCCCACGGGATGGAAATCCGTAGTCTGAATGAGCCACTTGAAGCCGTGGAAGTCCACGATGATGTCGTAATGCACGCCCTTGAAGGTAACGCTGGTGACGGTGCCGCAGAGATGGCCCCCGTCGGGCTGGACGATATCGATGTCCTCGGGGCGGATGACCACGTCCACGGGCTCATCCTTGCCGAAGCCGCCGTCCACACAGGCAAAGCGGCGGCCGAAAAACTCCACCACTTTGTCCTCGTGCATGATGCCGTCCAGAATATTGCTTTCGCCGATGAAATCCGCCACGAAGGCATTCTTCGGCTCGTTATAGATGTCCTCGGGTTTGCCGATCTGCTGGATCTGGCCCCTGTCCATGACCACGATGGTATCGCTCATGGTCAGGGCTTCTTCCTGGTCGTGGGTGACATAGATGAAGGTGATGCCCATCTGCTGCTGGATGCGCTTCAGTTCGTTCTGCATGTCCTTGCGAAGACGCAGGTCCAGCGCGCCCAGGGGTTCGTCCAGAAGCAGGACCTTGGGGCGGTTGACCAGGGCACGGGCGATGGCGATGCGCTGCATCTGACCGCCGGAAAGGTGATCGATCCGGCGCTCTTCAAAGCCCACCATGCCCACCAGCTTCAGCATTTCGCCCACGCGGGAGGCAATTTCGCTTTCCTCCAGCTTCTGAAGGCGCAGGCCGAAGGCAATGTTGTCATAAACATCCAGGTGTGGGAAGAGCGCGTAGCGCTGAAACACCGTGTTGACCTGGCGTTTATGCGGAGGAACATCATTAATCCTCACACCGTCAAACAGGACCGTACCGGAGCTGGGCTTCAGAAAGCCGCCGATGATCCGGAGCGTCGTGGTTTTGCCGCAGCCGCTGGGCCCCAGAAGTGTGAGGAATTCGGAATCGTTGATATAAAGGTTAATGTTGTTCAAAACAACTTCACCGTCATACGCCATGCAAATGTCAGCAAGGCGAATGAGCTCTTTGGACATTATCCTCCCCCGTTTCCTGTCATTTTTCATAAAAATCCGCGATTTTTTATGCACGGACTATGAAAGAAATCTTATCATATTCTCCCGAAAAGTCAATGATAATCATAGCCCGGAAAGAGCTTTTCCGCGAAATCCACCGAATCGGCGGTGAAGCGTTTTCCCCGGAGATAATTCAGCGCTCCGGCGTCGGTGGGGAAGGTAAAAGTCAGGCGGTAGGAGTAGAGGGCCTGCCCCTTTTCCCCGTCGCCCCGGATATCGGTTTTGCCGTACTTTCCGTCCCCCAGCAGGGGCCAGCCTGCGGCGGCCATCTGGGCGCGGATCTGGTGGGTGCGGCCTGTGAGGAGGTTGCATTCCACCAGACTCAGGCCGTTTTTCGTGCAGAGGGTGCGGTACTCCGTGACGGCGCTTCGGGCGCCCTTTTCCATCTCCTTGCGGACATAGACCCGGTTTTTTGCGGCGTCCTTGAAGAGGTAGCCCTCCAGCCTGCCGCTGGGAGGAGCGGGGCGGCCCGTGACCACGCACAGGTAGCGCTTTTCCAGTTCCCGATCCCGGATCTTTTCGTTGAGGATGCGCAGGGCTTCCGCCGTTTTGGCGGCAATGACGATGCCGCCGGTATTCCGGTCGATGCGGTTGCACAGGGCGGGGGTGAAGGCGTGCTCCTCCTGGGGCTTCCACTGCCCGTTCTGGTACAGATAGGCCTGAATGTTGGCAATGAGGGTCTTGCTCACATCGCTCTCTTCGGCGCTGTGGCAAAGAACGCCGGGCTTCTTGTCCGCCAGGAGGATGTGTTCGTCCTCATAGACGATATTCAGCCGGGGGGTGGAAATTTTCAGATAGGCGTTGGCCTCCGTGGGCTTTTCAAAGAAGGCGTCGGCAATGTACAGCTGCAGCAGGTCACCTTCGGAAAGGCGGGTATCCCGCTTGGCGGCTTTCCCGTTGAGCTTGACCCGCTTCAGCCGAATGTACTTCTGGCAGAGGGAAGCGGGGAGCAGGGGAACGGCTTTATCCAGAAAGCGGTCAAGCCGCTGACCCGCATCATTTTTACCGATGATGAGTTCTTTCAAGGGGGGCTTCCTCCCGGTTAATTGGTAGAGTAAAAAAGTGTGTGTTCGTCAGGAAAAAATTCAAAAAAATACTTGCTTTTTCGGGGGTCGTCTGCTAAAATACCTAATGCTGTTCGAAAAACGCTGAAGGAGGTGCGGCAAATGGCAAAGTGTGAATATTGTGAAAAGGGCGTTTCTTACGGCATCAAGGTTAGCCACTCTCACCGGCGCTCCAACAAGATGTGGAAGCCCAATGTGAAGCGTGTCAAGGCGATCGTTGAGGGCAAGCCCGTCCACGTGTACGCCTGCACGAGATGCCTCCGCAGCGGCAAAGTCACCCGCGCGGTGTAATCGCCGACCCGTGAGGGTCATCCAAAGCAAAGAAAAAACTGCCGGAAATGACGTCATGTTGTTTCCGGCAGTTTTGTTTTTTTCTCAGGCTTCCGGGGGCTGGGAGTCGCTGCCGCTGCCGCTGTCGGTGGTGTGGGGCCTGCCGAATGCGCCCAGAACCTTTTCAAAGGCGCCCTTGTGGCAGTACAGCAGCGCAAGGGAGCAGAAAACCGCCATCAGGACCTTCAGCCACCAGCCGCCGAAGATGCCCATGAAAACAGGGAAGACCACGGCGCAGACCAGGGCGCAGAGGCCGCGGTTCTGGGTCAGGACATAGAGCACCAGCGCCGCCACGGTGCAGATGAGAAAAATGCGCCAGTCCAGCCAGAGGAGCAGCAGACCGGGCCAGATGAGCTCTTCCCGGGGCTTCAGGTCCCCGGTGACGGGCAGCGCCTGCCCGAGAATGCCGAAGAGCACGGCCAGCAGCTTGCCCACGGAGGGGAAGCCCTTGCCCTTGAGCAGCAGGCCGCCAATGAGGACCACCACCATCGCCTTGATGAAGTCCGCCAGCAGCACATAGCCGAAGCCCTTCCAGCTGTGCTTTTTCAGCACCTGCCGGTAGCTGCTGCAATCACCCTTGTCCTCCAGCGTCAGCCGGCAGACCAGATTGGTGCAGTTCCAGGTGCCCAGCAGGTAGGCCAGCACGCAGATGAAAATGATGGAAAACGCCATGATGCACCGCTTCCTTTCAGTCCACAGATTCGCCCCGCTGGCGGATGATCAGCCGCACGGGGGTGCCTTCCAGTCCAAATACGCTTCGCAGCTGGTTTTCCAGATAGCGCTGATAGGAGAAGTGGAACAGCTCCGAGTTGTTGCAGAACACCACAAAGGTGGGGGGCCTGACCCCGGTCTGGGTCATGTAGTAGAGCTTCAGGCGCTTGCCCTTGTCCGTGGGGGGCTGCACCCGGGCGGTAGCGTCGGCCAGAACGTTGTTGAGCATACCGGTGGTGATGCGCATCAGGCCCTGCTCGTTGACGTAGTTGATGAGTTCGAAAATGCGGGAGACCCGCTGCCCCGTGAGGGCGGAGATGAAGACGATGGGGGCATAGGTGAGGAAGCCCAGATCCCGGCGGATGTCACTGCGCATCTTGTCCATGGTCTTGGTGTCCTTTTCGATCAGGTCCCATTTGTTGACCACGATGATGCTGCTCTTACCGGCTTCGTGGGCAAGGCCGGCCACCTTGGTATCCTGCTCGGTGACGCCCTCCCGGGCATCCAGCATGATAAGGCACACATCGGCCCGCTGCACGGCGG
>JAZSQG010000004.1:0-1520 GCA_045537855.1 Oscillospiraceae bacterium | reverse complement strand
ATGCTGCCGTCCGCTTCCACGGGGAACTTGCTGGCGATGCCGTTGACATACACGGTCATGTCGGTGCAGCCCTCTTCCTTCCACAGGAAGGTGTTCATGTCCATGACGCTGCGCAGGGCATTGACGGTGAAGGCTTCGCCGGGGGCGGCCTCCGCCTCGAAATAGTTGAAGTAGCTCAGACCGTAGTTCTGATAGCTGTAGTTCATGCTGCTGAGGATGGTGTAAATGAGCACCTCCACCCGGTCCCCGTCCCGGACGGTGGACTGGAGGGTGCTGCTGGCGTCATGGTTGCGCCAGGCGGTGACGGCGTAGGTGGAGCCGTCGTTCATATCCACAGCCTTGTCGAAAAACTTCTCGATAAAAACGGTCTTCTGGCCGTAGAATTCCCAGGAGTTGGAGCGGTAGCCGCCCGCACCGGAAGCGCATTCCGCGGCGTTGATGGCACGGAGTACGTCGTCCACGGTGCTGCCTCTGGGGACGCTCACGGGATAGGCCACGATGGGCTCGCCGCTGTTTTCACCGGAAAAAAGGCTGCCGTTGTCCGTCACCGTCACGTAGACGGTGATATCCTCCGCCGCCGCGGCGGGCAGGGCCGTGAGCAGCAGGAGGGAAATGAGAAGAAGTGTTAGAAGCAGAGTGCGTTTCATACGAAATCATTCCTTTTCTGGAGAGTTTTTCTGCGCGGGGCCCTGAGGGCCGCCGGGAGCTGCGGTTTGGGCGCCGGGTCCTCCGGGGAATCTGCCGGGGAAGCCGCCCCGGGGGCCGGGGCCGCCGGGAAAACCTCCGGGGAATCCGCCTCTGGGTCCGCCCCCCGGGAAACCGCCGGGGAAGCTGCCGGGACCGGGGAAGGGCGGGAAGCCGCCTTCGGGAGCGGCGGGCTGTTCTTCGCCCCCCAGATAGCGGCTGGCCTGGGCGGTGAAGAGGCGGCTGTATTCGCCGCCGGTGGCCATGAGGGTCTTGTGGTCGCCCACCTCGATAATTTCGCCGTTTTTCAGGACGATGATCTTATCCGCCGTGGTGGCGCTGCTGAGGCGGTGGCTCACGAAGAGGGTGGTGCGGTTCTGCCGCAGCTTGTCAAACTGGCTGTAAATTTCCTGCTCGGCGATGGCGTCCAGACTGGCGGTGGGTTCGTCCAGAATGAGGATGTCGGAATCGCCGTAGAAGGCCCGGGCCACGCTGAGCTTCTGCCACTGGCCGATGCTCAGCTCGATGCCGGTTTCTTCAAAATAGCGCATCAGGGGCGTATCGTAGCCCCGGGGCAGGGCCCGGATGAATTCGTCCGCGCTGGCCTGCCGGGCTGCGTCCTGAATCTCCTCCATGTCGGCGGGGCGCTCCACTTCGCCGAAGCGGATGTTTTCCCCGGCGCTGACGGCGTATTTGCCGAAGTCCTGGAAGATGATGCCGTAGAGGCTGTAAAGAGCCTCCACATCATAGTCCCGGATGTCCTTCCCGTCCAGGAGGATGACGCCCTCGGTGGGGTCATACAGGCGGGTGATAAGCTTGATGAGGGTGGTCTTGCC
>JAZSQG010000027.1:0-4436 GCA_045537855.1 Oscillospiraceae bacterium | reverse complement strand
ACGGAGGGGGTCATGAACGCCTCCTGCGAGTTTGATGTGGAGACCCTGCGGCCCACCTACCGGCTGCTCATGGGCATCCCCGGCAAGTCCAACGCCTTTGAGATCTCCCGGCGCCTGGGTCTGGATGAGGCAATCATTCTGGACGCCAAGAGCCGCATGGATTCCGAGCGGGCGGACTTCGAGCAGGTACTGGCCCTTCTGCAGCGGGAGCGGCAGAAGCTGGAGCAGGAGCAGGAAGCGGCGCAGGTCCTGCGGCAGCAGGCGCAGGCGGATGCGGACAGCGCTTCCCAGCTGCGCAAGCTGGCGGAAGCGGAGCGGGAAAAGGCCGGCGTCAGTGCCCGCAGGGAAGCCGACCGCCTCCTGCGGGAAGCCCGCCGTGTTTCCGAAGAAGTATTTGACGAACTCAACGAGCTGCGCAAGGCCGCCATGAAGGCGGAAAACGTGCAGCAGATGAACGAAGCCAAGGTGGAGCTGGTGCGCAAGCTCAACGACGCCCAGGACGGTCTGGGCATGCGTCAGGCGGAAGAAGAAGCGCCCCAGGCCCCCACAAGACCCGTAAAGCCCGGCGATACGGTGATCCTGCTGAAGCTGGGTACCCCGGCCACGGTCATTTCCGTGAGTCAGGACCGCACCCTGACCCTGCAGGCGGGCATTCTCCGGGTGACTGCCAAGGAGAGCGAAGTGCGCCTCAAGGAAAGCGCGGAAGTGGTGAAGGCCAAGTTTAAGGAAAAAACCGAATCCAGGCTTCACAGCCTTGCGGTGAGCCCGGAGGTGGACCTGCGGGGCATGATGACGGACGAAGCCCTGCTCCTGCTGGAGCGCTATCTGGACAGCGCCCGCATTGCCAAGCTCAACACGGTGCGCATCATCCACGGCAAGGGCACCGGCGCTCTGCGCCGGGCGGTGACGGACTATCTCCGCCGGGAATCCGGCGTGAAGTCTTTTCGACTGGGCCGCTACGGCGAAGGGGAAGACGGCGTCACTGTGGCGGAACTGAAAGTTTAAATATTTAAATGTTTTTCCTTTCGACGCCTATTGACGGAAAAGCTTCTCTTTGTTAAAATGGCTTCTATCCATCCCGAATTGAACCGGAATTCTACGTAAAGGACGTGCTGCCTGTGTATGTCAAGACTGTCACTGTGAATAATCAGGTTGGACTTCATGCCAGACCTGCCACGTTTTTCATCCAGAAAGCCAACGAGTTCAGAAGTTCCGTCTGGATCGA
The DNA here is from genome assembly GCA_045537855.1 of Oscillospiraceae bacterium. Classification (GTDB taxonomy): domain Bacteria; phylum Bacillota; class Clostridia; order Oscillospirales; family Oscillospiraceae; genus UBA1774. The sequence continues at coordinate 3,211 of JAZSQG010000027.1, read as the reverse complement.
AAAGGATGAGCGCAGGGTAAATGCCAAGAGCCTGCTGGGGGTGCTCTCCCTTGGAATTGTCAAGGGGATGACCCTGGATATCGGCGCCGAAGGCACCGATGAACAGGAGGCGGTGGATGCGCTGGAAGCGCTCATTAACAGCGACTTCAAGGAGGTCTGAACCGGATATGCTTCGCCGCGTCCGGCTCACGGAATGAGGCGGCGAGAACAGGTGAACCTTGAGGGCTGCAGCCGCTTTGGCTGCAGCCCTTTGAAATTTCCTGAAAAAAAGGAGAAATACGATGCTGTCTTTTGAAAACGATTACGCCGAAGGCGCTCATCCCGAAGTACTCCGGAAGCTTCTGGAGACCAATCTGGAGCAGCTGCCCGGCTACGGCACGGACCGCTACTGCGCCAGCGCTGCGGAGAAGATCCGCCATGCCTGCGGCTGCGAGCAGGCCCAGGTGTTCTTTATTTCCGGCGGCACCCAGACCAACCGCACGGTGATCGCCGCCATGCTGCAGGGCTACGAAGGGGTCATTTCCGCAGTTACCGGTCATGTCAACGGCCACGAAGCTGGCGCCATCGAGTCCACCGGCCACAAGGTGCTGGCCATTCCCGGCGAAGCCGGGAAGCTCCGGGCGAAAGATGTGAAGGATTGGATCGACAACTTCTATGCCGACAGCAGCTATACCCACATGGTCTTTCCCGGCATGGTGTACATTTCCCATCCCACGGAGTACGGCACCCTCTACACCCGGCAGGAGCTGGAAGCGCTGCATCAGGTCTGCAGGGAGCGGAATATCCCCCTGTATCTGGACGGGGCAAGACTGGGCTACGGCCCCACCGCCCCGGATACGGATGTGACACTGAAGGACATTGCGCAGCTCTGCGATGTGTTTTACATCGGCGGCACCAAGGTGGGCGCCCTCTGCGGCGAAGCGGTGGTCTTTACCCGCAATAACGCCCCCCGGAACTTCATGACCACGGTGAAGCAGAACGGAGCCATGCTGGCCAAGGGACGGCTGCTGGGTGTGCAGTTCGATGCCCTGTTTACCGATGATCTCTACTATGAAGCGGGCCGCAATGCCCTGAAGCATGCCGAAACGCTGAAGGAAGCCTTCCGGGAAAAGGGCTATCCCTTCTTCCTGGATTCTCCCACCAACCAGATCTTCGTGGTGCTGTCGCCGGAGCGCATGGCCCGCCTGCAGGACAAGGTGCGCTTCAGCGTCTGGGAAAAGACCGGGGAAGGGGATACGGTGGTGCGCTTTGCCACCAGCTGGGCCACCACGGAGGAGATGGTGCAGCGTCTCATCGCCATGCTTTAAGTAAAAATACAAAAAATTACTTGTAATTTGGCAATCGATGCTCTACAATGTAGCCGACAATTTAATAATGGGAGAGGAAGTTATTTTGTTGTAACGCCGCCTGAGGGGCGGCGGAAGGAGAATAGCAATGAAAAAGCGTTTCCTTGCAGTTTTCCTGGCAGCGGTATTGCTTGCGTGCTCACTTTGCGGATGCAATGGGGCAACGACGAAGGATCCCGCTCCCAGCGACGAAACTACGATTCCTTCCCGGGCAGACAGCAACGAGATCGTTGTTGGCATTGCCCAAGACCTGGATGACAGTCTTGACCCGTATCAAATGTCGGCAGCAGGAACCAGAGAGGTCATGTTCAACGTGTATGAAGGGCTGGTAAAGCCCGATGCAGAAGGCAACTATATCTGCGCAGTTGCCTCCGCACTGGAAGTGTCGGAGGACGGGCTGGTTTATACCTTCAGCCTGCGGGATAATGTGGTGTTCCACAACGGAGCCCCCTGCACAACGGAAGATATTCTCTATTCCTTCGAAACCTGCGCCGCTACCTCGGTGACATCCGCCCTGGTAACGGCGCTTTCCGGTATTGCGGACATTCGCGGGGACGGGACGCAGGTGGTCATCACTCTGCAGCAGGCCAATCCGGATTTCCTCAGCTACGTGTCCAGCGTCTATATTGTGCCGAAGGACTATGAAAACCGCAGCAGCGCCCCCGTGGGAACCGGCCCCTTCCGGTTCGTTTCCCGCAGCGTGCAGGAAAATGTGATCCTGGAGAAGCACGAGGCTTACTACGGAACCCCGGCCCGGCTGAGCAGGGTGACCTACAAGATCTTTGAGGACATTACCGCGCTGTTCACGGCGCTGGAGGGCGGTTCTCTGGATCTGGCGGCCCATCTGTCCACGGATCAGGTGAACAACCTCACCAACGGCTATCAAGTGCTGGAAGGTACCATGAATCTGGTGCAGGCCATATACCTGAACCACAAGGTTGCACCCTTTGACAATGAGAAGGTGCGTCAGGCCCTGTGCTACGCTGTGGATGTGGACCAGCTGCTGCAGCTCACGGCGGAAGGTCACGGCACGAAGCTGGGTTCTTCCATGTACCCGGCCTTCGGCAAGTACTTTGACCCCACTCTGGCGGACGCCTATCCCCACGATGTGGAGAAGGCGAAGCAGCTGCTGAAGGAGGCCGGCTATGCCGATGGCTTCAGCTTCACCATCACCGTGCCCAGCAATTATCAGCCCCATGTGGACGCTGCTGTGGTACTGGTGGAGCAGCTGAAGGCGGTGGGTATCACCGCCGGCATCAAGCAGGTGGAGTGGGCGACCTGGGTCAGCGACACCTACGGCAACCGCAACTTTGAAGCCACGGTCTGCGGCTTTGATGCCAGCACCCTCAACGCCAGCGCCCTGCTGGCCCGCTGGGTCAGCGACAACGGCAAGAACATGATCAACTACAATAATCCCGAGTATGACCGTGTCTTTGCCGAAGCAGGCAGCACCTCCGATCAGGAGAAGCAGACGGAGCTGTATAAGCAGTGCCTGCAGATCCTCAGCGATACGGCTGCCAATGTCTATCTGCAGGACCTGGCGGACTTCGTGGCCATCCACCCCGCGCTGGAGGGTTTCCGCTTCTACCCGCTTTATGTCATCGACATGGCCTGCATCGGCTACAAGCAGTAAAATTTTCTGAAAGAAGGAGGTGAGGAGCATGAAGACATTTATCCGAAAGTTCTTCGCTCTCATTATTACATTGTTGATCGTCTCGCTCCTCGCCTTCCTGGCTTTTCAGGTCATTCCCGGAGATCCCACCACGGATATGCTGGGCACGGAGGCGACCCCGGAGGCGGTGGCTGCCCTGCGTGCCCAGCTGGGACTGGATCAGCCCGTGCTGCTGCGCTACTGGAACTGGCTT
>JAZSQG010000140.1:0-3397 GCA_045537855.1 Oscillospiraceae bacterium | reverse complement strand
CCAGCGGTGGATCGCCTCCGTCACCTTCACAAGGCCGTGGACCACAAAGGGGTCGGCCAAATTCACCACATAGTGGTTCTCATCGGCATAAGCCTGGGTCACGGGGCTGTCGCCCACGGTGACGATGCCCGCACCGGCTTTGGCAAACTGCTCGGTATAGGCCACAAATTCATCGGTCACAAGACCGTCCCGGGTGCAAAGGAAGGGCTCCGCCGGGCTGACTTCTATGCGGTTGCGCAGGCGCAGGGGCCCGATCTGAATGGGCTGAAACAAAAGCTGCTCCATGGTGTTCCTCCTGCCGTAATTGTTTTATTTCGGATGCTTTTTTTCAGTATAGCACAGCATTTCGCTTTGCAAAAGCTTTTTCTCACCAATGCGCATAAGCCCGGCGCAGAGACGGAAACTAAGGCGGAGGTGAAAACATGAAGCAGCAAAACCCCGCCCTGCCGGATGACGGCCGGAACCCGCAGCCCGGAAAGCGGCCCGCTCCCCACCCTGCGGGCGACATGGACGAGTGGCGCAGACGCCTGCCGGAAATCTCCAACGTGGCCTCCGTGAGCGAGTGCACCGGGCTGATGCAGAGCATCCCCCACACGGAGGAGGAAGCGGCCAGCTACCGCGCCCTCAGCAGCATGGAGATCCCCCGGGAACTCGAAGCGGACAAGTAAAAAAGCAGTCCCTGACAAAGGCTTGTCGGGGACTGCTTTCCATTCATCGTCTGTTCCGGGGGCCGGAAGAGGAGTAGCCCCGGCGGAGGCGGCTGTAGCAGTTATTGCAGAGCCGTCCCGTATTGTGCAGGGGCATGGCCGAGCCGCAGCGGGCACAGAAGCGGATGTTGTTTTTCAGATTGTGCAGGAGGATCATGTTGATCAGGTCCGCCGTTTTCTCCCGCTCCTCGCGGAGCTCCTCGTTGTCCACCGGGCAGCCGAAGGTCTTGCAGAAGGAGAAGTAGAGGTCCAGCTTGCGGTAATACAGCTCCAGCTCCGGCAGGGTATAGGCGGTCTTTTTCTCCACCAGCACCGGCCGCTCCGGGTTTTCCCCGGCTCCGTAGGCCCGGAGGAAGCGGAAAAAGAGCATGCTCAGCTCGTCATCGCTTTCGTCAAAGGGGATGTTGGCGGCCCGGAGCTCTTCCTCCTTTTCCAGGCGGAAGCCCCGGTCCCGCATCTGGGTGATGAGGGAAATATAGCGGCTGATATCCAGCTTCCGGTAGGGCTCCACCGTGGGCATGCGGTTCCACTCCTCCAGCACCTCCAGCAGGTCAAAGTCCACCATCAGTACCAGGTCGGAAAAACCCGCCACGGCGTAGGTCAGGGGTGGCACCACCGTTTCCATCGCCGTGCGGATGAGGCCCAGATTCTGGGTGGCGCCCACATAGCCCTTGTCATAGATGCCGTAGCGCCCGGCGCGGCCGGCGATCTGCTGCACCTCTTCCGGCTTCAGCTCCCGGCGCTCCTTGCCGTCAAACTTCTCCGTATCCATAAAGATGATGCGGCGGATGGGCAGGTTCAGACCCATGCCGATGGCGTCGGTGGAGACCACATATTCCCGCTCATGGTTCAGGAAGCCCTCCACCTGCTTGCGTCGGGTGGCGTAGGGCAATGCGCCGTAGATGATGGCGGCCTCCTTGCCGTGCTGCCGCAGGTCCTCCGCCACGCTGAGCACCCCCACCTTGGAAAAGGTGATAAGCGCGTCCCCGGGCTGAATGTCCAGATAATCCACCACCCGGTTCATGCAGATGAGCGGGGTCTTGCGCGCATGCTCCACCACCTCCACGCTGTCGCCGCAGCTTTTGATGAGGCGCAGGAGCAGGTTTTTCGCCTCCGGGGCGCTGCAGAGGTGCACCTCCGGGGCCTGCACCCCCAGGATGGCCCGGGTCCAGGCATAGCCCCGCTCGCTGTCGGCGATCATCTGACATTCGTCAATGACCGCCACATCGAAATACCGCTTCATATCCAGCTTTTCCGCCGTGGCCGCCACGTGGGTATCCCCGCTCTTCACATCCTCCTCTTCACCGGTGGTGAGGCTGCAGGCGATGCCGTAATCCAGCAGCGTCTCCTGGGCTTCCAGGGCCAGCAGACGCAGGGGGGCCAGATACACGCCGGTCTCCGCCCGCATCAGGCGCTGGAAGCCGGCATAAGTCTTGCCGGTGTTGGTGCCGCCGATGTGCAGCACGAAATGCCGCTTCATGGCGCGGGCTTCCGGGTACTCATCCTTGGGATTCAGGGCGACCAGCAGGCTCAGGCTGCTGCGGATGGCCCGGGGCACATAGAAGACGGAATAGACATAGTTCAGAGGATGGCTCAGCAGCTCCTGCACCGGGAACTTCTCCATCCCCAGCAGTTCCTCTGCCGAAGCCTCCGGCTGGGAGCGGACAAAATCCTCCAGCGCCCGCCGGGACACTGCCAGCAGAATGTCGGTATAATGCTCCCGCAGCTTTCGGGCATGGCCGGAGTCGGGATTCTGGCCCAGCCAGACGCCGCAGTTGGCAAAGCGCCGCAGCTCCGTGCAGGGGGAATGCTCCCCCTCCCCCGGCCGCTGTTCCAGGGTGAGAAACTGGCCGATATAGCCCATGGCCTTCCCCGCCCGCAGGGTCGCCGAGCCGGTGGCACCCCGGATATGTCCGGTGAGCGCCCGGTGATAATACTCGGCCAGTCGGGCAGCGTTTCCCTCCGGCTTTTCGGCGGACTGCCACTGCCTTTCCAGCAGCTCCGCCGCGGCGCTGAGGGCCGCCTCCACCGTATCCCGCTCCCGGGCGGCTTCCGCCTCCCGGGCAGCCTGCGCCGCCTGGGCGGCTTCCTGAAAACGGGGCAGCAGCTCGGCCTGCTGCACGTCCTCCTTTTTCCAGGTACGGACCTTTCGGCCGCTGAAATGGTGGTAGACCGGCGGGGGCAGCAGTTCTTTTACCAGACTCTCCGTCCAGCCCCGGCTTTTCAGGGTCCCGAAGGTCCAGTTTTTCGAATTTTTGGAAGAAGACATGGGGTACACTCCAAGGTTTTCATACGTAATCAGCTTAGTATAGCACATTTCGCCGTCTTTTACAACGCCGGGGCGGGCTTTGAAAAAAGGGGAACACTGTGGTAGAATCCCGGTAAAACGCAAAAAGGCGGTGACAGAATGGCAAAGCACGAATTCGGCATCATGGACCGGGCACCCCAAAGCGGAAGGCGGTACGATGCATATGAACCGCAGCGCTATCAATGCATTTCTGTGGATGACGCATTTCTGGAGGATATCGTTGCAGATTTCCGTCATATTGACTGCTGCTGGCACAGTCCGGATGTAAAGGAAAAAGGACTTGCATACTGCGGGATCACGCTGATCCCGCCATCCTCCCTCGCCGCATTTACAGATATCCTGCAGGATCATGCAGCCCTGGCCCCGCTGAAAGAACTGGCTC
>JAZSQG010000329.1:0-4666 GCA_045537855.1 Oscillospiraceae bacterium | reverse complement strand
GTAGCGCAGCCTGTCCGGATGGCGGCAGGCTTTTCCCTCTTCCCGGGCGCAGCTGGGGCAGAGGAGGCAGCGGCCGGACTGGAGGGCGATGCTGCCGGGATGGGCCTGCTCCAGCTCCCGCAGCCGGGTATCCAGCTCCTGCCGCGCCTGCGCCAGCTGCCGGCCGACCTCTTCGGGGCTCAGGCCGGCTGTGGGCACCTTCAGCACCAGCAGCTGCAGCCGGCTGTAGCGCTGCCAGTAATCCAGCACGTCAAAATCATAGGGCGGGCAGCTCCAGCATTTCCCGTAGTTGGGGCAGGCCTGACAGGCCTGCAGGAAGGTCTCCGGCGAAACGAAGCGCGATGTATATTCCGCGACGCCGATCTCTGCCTGAAGCAGGGGAAACTGTGTCAAGATAATCACCTCTTTCTCTTGGATTTTACTCCTTTTCTGCCGGTGGGGCAATTGTTTTTTGATTCTGCCCGTGGTATGCTGAAGCCGTATCGTGGGGAGGTGCGCAGTATGCATATTATGATCCTGGGCGCCGGTGCCATGGGCTGCCTGTTCGGAGGCCGCCTGTCGGAGCGCCACAGGGTAACACTGGTGGATACGGACCCGGAAAAGGTGGCATCCGTCCGCAGCCGGGGCGTCCGCATCCGGGAAGCGGAAGGGGATCGGCAGTTTTTTCCCGCCGCTTTCCTGCCGGAGGAACTGCCGGAGGAAAGCCCTCAGCTGCTGCTGGTCTTCGTGAAATCCATGTATGAGGAAGCGGCTCTGGAAGGGGTGCGGCATCTTATCGGTCCGGATACCTGGCTCATGAGCCTGCAGAACGGCATGGGTCACGAAGGGGTGCTGCAGCGCTTTCAGCGGCCCGAACGGGTCATCATCGGCGCCACCCAGCACAACAGTTCCCTGCTGGAAAATGCTTATGTAAACCACGGGGGCGGCGGCATGACCCACATCGGCCCCATCGCGGGAGACGCCGGGCGGCTGGATGCGGTGGCCCGGGCGCTGACGGAGGGGGGCTTTCCCACCGCAGTGTCGGAAAATGTCCGGGGCATCATCTGGAATAAGCTCTTCCTCAACGCTTCCGCCAGCGCCCTCACGGCCCTGCTTCAGTGCCCGCTGGGCACGGTGGTGGACTGCGCGCCGGTCTGGGAAGCGGCAAAGAGCCTGATTGCCGAGGCGGTCTGCGTGGCCAACGCCGAGGGGCAGCACTTTGACGCAGAGGCGGTGACGGAGGAGATCCGCGGCCATCTGGAGCGCTCAAAGGGAGGCTATACCTCCATTTATGCAGATATTCGGGACGGAAGAAGGACGGAAGTGGACACCATCAGCGGCAGCATCGTGGCTGCCGGGCGGCGGCTGGGCGTGGAAACGCCCCGGCACAGCCTGATGGTGCAGCTCATTCACGCCATGGAAAGGAAGGCTTGAGATGCAGGCAGTATCGTATCTGGGCGCTCTGCGGGTCATCGACCTGAGCAAGGCCCTGGACCCGGAGACCGAAAGCAGAAGATGTCAGCTCCGCCGCTTCAACACCGGCGGCCCCATTCCGGATTTTCACACGGATATGGACCTGACCAGCCATCTGGGCACCCATGTGGAGTGTCCCTATCACCACCGGGAGGACTGGCCCGGGGTGGAGGGTCTGCCCCTGTCCTCCTTCATGGGGCGTGCAATTTATGTAAACTTTGAGGACGCGGAGCCCAATGCCTACATCAGCCCGGAAATGCTGGAAAAGCACACGGCGGGCTGGCTGCAGGCGGGGGATATCGTCATTCTGGATTCTCCCTACCGCATCCCGCCCTTCACGGCCCTGACCAATACCGAGGCGGACAGGCGTCTGTTGGTCAACGGGGATACGGCTGTCTGGCTGCGGGATCACAAGGTCAAATGCGTGGGCTTCGGGGACGGGGTCTCCATCGAAAACCGCAATGAGGACGTCTGCCCCTTCCACGATGTGCTGCTGGCGGAAAACATCGTGTTCATCGAGGTGCTGAAGAATCTGGAACTGCTGGAGCAGGATACCTTCTTCATGAGCTATACCCCCCTGAACATCCGGGGGCTGGATTCCTGCCCGGTGCGGGCCTGCGCCATTGAGGGCATGCCCGGTTTCGGACGCTGAAACAGAAAACAGGAGAAAATAAACATAAAAGGAGCTGTAACAATGGGTTATTTTGACAAGATCGCAGGGCCGGAATTCCGGCATTACAAGGCAGACGAAGTGGTGCTGGGCAAGACGATGGCAGAACATCTGCCCTTCGCCATGGCCTGGTGGCACAATCTGGGCGCTGCCGGTACGGATATGTTCGGCTCCGCCTCTGCCGACAAGAGCTTCGGCGCCGAGGCGGGCACCATGGCCCACGCCCGGGCCAAGGCCGATGCGGGCTTTGAATTCATGCAGAAGCTGGGTATCCGCTACTTCTGCTTCCACGACCTGGACCTGGTGCCGGAAGGGGAGACCCTGGCCGAGACCAACGCCCGGCTGGACGAAATTTCCGACTACATTGTGGAAAAGCAGAAGGAGACCGGCATCCAGTGCCTCTGGGGCACCGCCAATCTCTTCAACAATCCCCGCTACATGAACGGCGCGGGCAGCGCCAGCAGCGCCGAGGTGTTCTGCTACGCCGCCGCACAGGTGAAGAAGGCGCTGGACCTCACCGTGAAGTTCGGCGGCCGGGGCTATGTGTTCTGGGGCGGCCGGGAAGGCTACGAGACCCTGCTGAACACGGATATGGCCATGGAGCAGGAGAACATTGCCAGCCTGATGCGCATGGCGGTGGAATACGGCCGCAGCATCGGCTTCACCGGCGATTTCTACATCGAGCCCAAGCCCAAAGAACCCATGAAGCACCAGTACGATTTCGATGCCGCCACCGCCATCGGCTTCCTGCGGCAGTACGGGCTGGACAAGGATTTCAAGATGAACATCGAAGCAAACCATGCCACTCTGGCGGGCCACACCTTCCAGCATGAGCTGCGGGTCAGCCGCCTCAACGGCATGCTGGGCAGCATCGACGCCAACCAGGGCGATATGCTTCTGGGCTGGGATACCGATGAATTCCCCTTCGACGTGTACGAGACCACCCTGTGCATGTACGAAGTGCTGAAGGCGGGCGGCCTCACCGGCGGCTTCAACTTCGACGCCAAGAACCGCCGCTCCTCCAACACCTATGAGGATATGATCACTGCCTTTGCCCTGGGCATGGACGCCTTTGCCCTGGGTCTGAAGAAGGCCGCGCAGCTCATCGAGGACGGACGCATCGACGCCTTTGTGGAAGAGCGCTACGCTTCCTGGCGCAGCGGCATCGGCGCGGACATCCGGGCCGGCAAGGCAAATCTCGCCCAGCTGGCCGCCCTGGCGGAAGCCGGGGAAGCCCCCAAGGCCGCTTCCGGCCGGCAGGAGCAGCTGCAGCGCATCCTGAACGAAGTCCTCTTCGGCTGAGGTGCGGAAGATGAAGTGTACGAAAGAATTCCGCCTGCAGTTCACCCCCCAGGCCCAGGAGCTGGTTTCCAAAATGACCCTGGAGGAGAAGGTATCCTTCATGGGCGGCTGGGTGGGCACCGACCGGGAGCCCATGAAGCCCTCCGACCCCAATGAACGGCACTATAACTTTGACCCCTACGGGGCGGGCGGTCTGGAGCGGCTGGGCATTGACCCCATGCTCTTCTGCGACGGGCCCCGGGGCGTGGTCTGCGGCGTGGGCAAGAGCACCTGCTTCCCCGTGTCCATGTGCCGCGGCGCCACCTTTGATGTGGAGCTGGAGCGGGAAGTGGGCAATGCCATCGGCCGGGAAGTGCTGGCCCACGGGGGCAACCTCTTTGCCGGCGTGTGCATCAACCTGCCCTACAACCCCGGCTGGGGCAGAAGTCAGGAGACCTACGGCGAGGACAGCTTCGCCATCGGTCAGATGGGCGCGGCCCTTACCACCGGCGTGCAGGAAGAAAATGTCATGGCCTGCGTGAAACACTTTGCCTTCAACAGCATGGAGATCAGCCGCTTCAAGGTCAGCGTGGACTGCGACCGCCGCACGGAGCGGGAAGTGTTCCTGCCCCATTTCAAGGACTGCGTGGACGCGGGCGCTGCGGCCATCATGAGTGCCTACAACAAGTATCAGGGCGTCTACTGCGGCCACCATGCCTACCTCCTGCGGAAGGTCCTCAAGGAAGAGTGGGAGTTTGACGGCTTCGTCATGAGCGACTTTATCCACGGCGTGCGCAGCACCGTGGAGGCGGCCAACGGCGGTCAGGACATGGAGATGTGCTGGACCCACTATTTCGGGGAAAAGCTGGTGCAGGCCGTCCGGGATGGCAGCGTGCCGGAAGCGCGCATTGATGACAGCGTGACCCGCATCGTGCGCACCCTGCTGGCCTTCCAGGCTGCCCGGGCCGAGGGGGAACACTACGGGCCCGAAGTGCTGGGCTGCAAGGAGCACATCGCCCTTGCCCTGCGGGCTGCCCGGGAGGGCATTACCCTGCTGAAGAACCGGGAGGTCCTCCTGCTCTTCTGCAAAAGCGGCCTGAAAAAGCTGGCCGTGGTGGGAAAGCTGCCAAATAAGGACAACATCGGCGACTACGGCCCCTCCCGGGTCTACCCGGCCTATGTGGTCACCCCCCTGCAGGGCCTGGCCGCCATCGCCCCGGATACGGAGCTCCTGTACTGCGACGGCAGCGATCCGGAGCAGGC
>JAZSQG010000309.1:0-4524 GCA_045537855.1 Oscillospiraceae bacterium | reverse complement strand
ATCGGCATCCTCCGCTCCATCGGCGCCTCCAAGCGGGATGTGGCCCGGGTGTTCAACGCAGAGACCCTCATTGTGGGCTTCACGGCGGGCTTCATCGGCATTGTAGTGACGGTGCTGCTGAATATCCCCATCAGCCTCATTGTGCAGAAGCTGACGGATATCCCCTATCTGCGCAGCCTCCTGCCCGGCTCCGCCGGTGTGGTGCTGGTGCTCATCAGCATGGCCCTCACCCTCATCGCCGGTCTCATCCCCTCCCGGGTTGCCGCGAAGAAGGACCCCGTGGTGGCCCTGCGCACCGAATAAATTACTCCATGGAAACGCCAAAACCCGCAGCGGATCTCCGCTGCGGGTTTTCTGCATATTCAGACTTCTCTTACCAATCCGGGAAGCAGGCGCGGAAGCTTTCCGCCGTCTCCCGGGCAAAGCGCTGCAGCATGTCCGGCGGGAAATGCTCCGAGCGGGAAGCGGGGTCACTGTCCCGGTGCTTGCGGGATACCCCCTCCCGGTAGTCTGCCAGCAGCCCGGCGTCCACCCCGCTGAGGACGGGGCAGCCCGGCTCCGCTTCGGCGGCGCAGAGGGCGCGGAAGGCTTCCCCGCTCCAGCTTTCGCTGTGATACAGGCCGAAGCTGGCCTTGTGGCTCTCCCGGCGGTAGGCCGTAAACCAGTCCTCCCCCTTCCAGTCCCGTCGGAAGGCGGCGATGGCCGTACCGTCCCAGCAGAGGTCGGTGTACAGGTGGAGGAGCCAGCCAAGGGCGAAGCTGTCCCCCCCGGGCAGCTTCTCCGCCAGTTCCCGGAGGGCGCGCAGCCGCTCCGGGCAGTCCCGGAAATGGAGGGCGTCCTTCTCGGCCCGACTGCGCCGGGCATCCGGGGCGATACAGCCCAGCAGAAAGCGGCCGTCCCCCTCCGGCCGGAAATACCGGGCTGTCAGCAAATGCAGCATGGCGGCGGGCATCAGCCTGCCTCCTCTTCCAGCTGCCGGAGCAGCTCCCGCTCCCGGCTGCGGCAGGTAAAGAGCAGGATCTGCCGCTCCTGCGCCAGCTCCCGCAGGAGGCGCAGGGTCTGTTTGGCCCGCCCGTCGTCAAAGGTTGCCAGCACATCGTCCAGGATCAGGGGGCAGGGGTCCTCCCTGGGCAGCACCAGATTGCAGATGGCCAGCCGCACCGCCAGATAGACCTGATTCCGGGCACCCTCGCTGAGGTATTCCAGGGCATGGGCGGAGGGGTCACCCTCCCGCTGGGTGGAAAAGCGCATCTCCCGGTCGAAATAGACGCCGCTGTAGGCGCCCCCGGTCATACGGCTGAGGAGCCGGGCGGCTTCCCGGCTGACAATGGGGGAAAAGAGGGTCTGCAGCTTCACATTGGCCTGACGCATGGCATCAATGGCCAGCTCCAGCGCATCGTATTCCAGATTCAGCCGCCGGAGCTCTTCCTCCAGATTCTGCCGCCTCGTAGCGGCCACCACCGGCTCCTCCAGCGTGCCGTAATAGCCCTCGTTTCGGGCCAGTTCCCGGGAGACCTCCCGGATGCGGCCCTCGGCCCGGCGCAGGTAATCTTCCGCATCGCTGCGGCTCAGGCGGGTTTCCCCCTCCACTTCGTCAACTTCCTCAATGGGCTCCCGCTCCAGGCTTTCCCACAGGGCGGCGCTGGTCCGGGCTTCCGCCCGGGCGTTCTGCACCGCGCTCAGCAGCTCCCGGGCGGCGCGCACCGCCGCTTCCGGCTCGCTGCCGGTGCCCAGGGCGCGGAGGGCTTCATCCCGGCTATGGCGGCATTCTTCCGTTTCGGCGGCAAGCTCTGCTTCCCGCTTTTCCAGATCCTGCAGGCGATACAGGGCCAGCTCCAGCGCCTGATTCCGCTCCGCATCCAGCTTTTTCCGGGCTTTCCCCCGGGCCGTGAGGCAAAACACCGCCCCCAGCAGGCAGCCCAGAGCCGGCAGGAAGAGGCCGAAGCCCACGACCTGCCCCAGGGGCAGCAGTCCCGCAAGGCAGAGCACCCCGGCGACAAGAAACAGGCCCGCCAGCACGAAGAGCAGGGCAGCCCACTTCCCCCGGCAGTCCGCCGGATAGGCGCCGGGCGCCGGGAGGGCGGCATGCGCCTGCCGGGCCCGGGCACAGTCCTCCCGCAGGGCCAACAGGTCCTTTTCCGCCTCCTGCAGCCGCACCTGACTTTCCTGCAGGCGGCCGATATCCTCCTGGCTCAGGCTCCCCGCCTGCCGCTCCAGCTGCTCCAGCTTGACCCGGTCCCCGTCTGCGGCACGCTTTGCCGCATCCCGGCGCTGCCGGGCCTGCAGGGCGGCGTCCCGCCGGTGGCGGCGGACTTCCAGCTCCAGCTGCTCCTTCTGCCCGCAGAGCTTTTCCTGCTCCTCCCGCAGGTTCGCCAGCTGGCGGTTCATCTCCTCGATGCGGGAAAGGCTCTCTCCCGCGGCGCGGTATTCTTCCTCCACTTCGTTGATGCGCCCGGAGTTGCTGCGCCAGCGGCGCTTGCGCTGCCAGCGGCGCAGGCGTTCATCCGCCTCGCTGTAGGAATCCCCCTCCTCCCCGGAGGTGACCAGGGCGGTGATCTTCTTTTCCAGATCCCGGTCGGCGTCCACCCGCAGCTCACTGCCGCTGATGAAGGCGCTGCGCTTCAGCACCGCTTCCGGCACGCCCGTCAGCAGCTCGCCCACGGCGGCGCTGAGGAGCTCCGTCACCTTCTCGCCGGTGCCGGTATACACCGCCGCGCAGGGGCCCATGGGCTTTCCCGCCCCCACGGCGGGGCGGCTGAGGGTGATGTCCCCCCGGCTGCAGGAAAGGTCCATGCTGCCCTCCATAGGCGCGCCGCTCCAGGGCAGATAACGCTTTTTATCCGGCAGGCTTCCGTTACGGCTCCGCTCGGCGGTGTTCACCCCATAGAGCATGGAGCGGTAAAAGGCGGCCCAGGTGCTTTTCCCCGTTTCGTTGGGGGCCTCCAGAATGTTCAGCCCCTCCCGAAGCTGCAGTTCTTCCCCCTGAAGTCTGCCAAAGACCGCCTGCATTCTGCGTATCCACATCTTACAGTTCCTCCCGATAGTCCAGCGCCGCCAGACCGAAGCGGGCCGCCAGCATGATTTTCTCCCTGTCCTTCTCCTCCGCCGTCGCATACTGCTCCCGGAGGATGCGCAGGAAATTACCCCGGAGGGTATCCTCCCCCGCCTTTTCCCACAGGTCCCGGCGCAGGCGGGTCTCATCCCGCAGGCTCAGGTGCCAGCAGCAGCCCGCCAGGGCTTCTTCCAGCGCTTCCAGCGCAGGCTTTTCCTCCCACTGGCCCCGGAGGGTCAGGCGGATGATCTGCTCTCCCGCGTCCGCCGGGAGGACGGCGCGCACAGCGGCTTCCAGACTTTCCGCTTCCGTCACGTCCGCTTCCAGCAGCTCATAGCGGCGGCCCTGCAGGGCATGGAAGCGGATGCTGCATTCCCCGCCTTCCACCCGGCCCAGAATGAGGCCCTTTTCCCCGGTCTCGTCAAAGCCCCGGCCCAACGTGCAGCCGGGATAAGCCCAGAGGGTGTCCCCTGCCTGTTGGGCACCGCTGAAGCGGTGGACATGGCCCAGGGCCAGATAGCTGAGGCCGCTTCCGGCCATATCCGCCCCGGAGATGGGATTATAGGGGCTGTCCGGCATCACCGCGTCCCCGTGGAGCACCATGAAGTGGGTCTGCCCGTCCTCCGGCACCCGGAAGCCGCCGAGCTTCGCCCGGCTGCGGGCAGAGGTAAAGGCAGCACCCCAGACGGTGCAGCCCAGCTCCGGCAGTTCCACCGCCTCCGGCTGCGGCGCGGTGAAAAGATGTACATGCTCCGGCAGGCGCATGCGTGCATAGGGGCCCTGCGGGGTATAATAGTCGTGGTTGCCCGGGGCAATGAACACCCGTGCCCGGATGCTTTCGAAAAATTCCTCCAGGGCCTCCAGGGTCTCTCCGTAGGTCCGGGCGCTGTCCAGCAGATCGCCCGCCAGAAACACCAGATCGCAGTCAGCGGCAAGGGCGCTGATCTCCTGCAGCTGGCTGCGCTGCTCCCGGCGGCGCTGAGCCGCCTGCTCGGGGCTGAGGGAAGCAAAGGGAGAATCCAGATGAAAATCCCCCGCGTGCAAAAATCGAATCATGCCGAACCTTCCTTTCTCAGTCTTCGATGCGCAGGGCTTCCACACTGAGGCAGCGGCCGCTGCTCTTGTCCAGGCGGAAGACGGCCCCTTCCAGCTTCACCGGACCCTCCGCCGCCTCATAGCGGCTGCGGGGATTGCCCAGAAACATGCTGATGCTCTGCTCCGGCCTTACCCCCAGCACGGAAAGCCTGGGGCCGGTCATTCCCAGGTCGGTGATATAGCCGGTGCCCCGGGGGAACACCTGGGCATCGGAGGTCTGCACATGGGTGTGGGTACCCCAGACCGCGCTGACCCGCCCGTCCAGATACCAGCCCATGGCCAGCTTTTCGCTGGTGGCCTCGGCGTGAAAATCCACCAGGCAGAAGCGGGCTTTGTTCTCTTTCAGAATTTTATCCGCCGCATGGAAGGGATTGTCC
>JAZSQG010000367.1:0-1666 GCA_045537855.1 Oscillospiraceae bacterium | reverse complement strand
GCCATGGACCATTCCTTGCCGCTGATGGCGGGCTCGACGCAGCCGAACACGGCGTAGCGGCGGGCATCCTCCAGGGGCACGCCGCGGTCCAGCATGGCCTGGATAATGACCTTGTCGTTGTTGAACTGGGGCATGCCGCCGTTGCGCCGGCTGCAGGCCACGCCGATATCCCAGATGCGGTCGGGAGTATGCTCGTTGACGCGGAGGGCCAGGCTGGGCTCGGCCACGCGCAGGCGGTAGTAGGCCAGGAGGATCATTTCGGTGGCGATGTTGTAGTCGCCGCTGCCGTCGCTCTTCATGCCGCCGATGGTGATGAGGCTGCCCGCGGCGATGTTCTGCATGCCGCCCTGGAGGTCGTACATGGTCTTGCCGTTCTTATGGGCCTGAATGAGCTGCTCATTGTTGGGCTTGGGGAACATGATGATCTGGTCGTCCATGTGCAGCAGCCAGGCGTCGAAGAGCTCCTGGGCCTGCTCCCGGGTGAGGGCGCCGGTGGCGATGTCATGCTCGGCCAGAGGTCCGATGTAGGAGTCCACAAGACCGGGAGAGTCGGCCCAGTGGGTGCCGTCGGCGATGAGGAGGTACTGATAGAAGTGGATGGTCTGCAGGCCTTCCCACAGGTTGCGGGCGGGGTTCTCGATGATCCAGTCGCAGCTGTCGGCCATCTTCAGCAGCTCGGCCTTCCGCTCGGGATCGGCGGTGACAGCGGCCTTTTGGCGGCAGCCCTCGGCGTAGCGCTTGCTCATGAGGATCATGCCGTCGCAGACCTTGATGTAGGCCCGGTAGAACAGCTCCTGCTTCACGTTGTCGGTGGTGGTGCGGTTCTTGATCTCCTCCAGCTTTTCCATGGCGATGCGGCGGCATTCGCCGAAGCCCACGGTGACGGCCCGCTCATAGTTGGGGCAGAAGTGACCGGGATAGGAGCCGTTGAGGAAGCTCTTGTAGGCGCCCATGTTGGAGATGAATTCTTCCGGGAAGAGGCCCTTGGCGGTGGCGGCGATGTCGTTGTCCTTCCAGAACTCGGCAGCTTCCAGGATCCACTGGCGGTCCTCGTCGCTCACCCACACGCTGCCGGGCTGCTGCCAGGCAGCCTTGAAGCGCTCATCGGTGTCGCCGAAGCAGCCCTTGAGCCAGCTCTGGCTGCACTGCTCGATGTCAAAGTGGAGGGTGCGGCACTGAGGGCCGGCGTCGCCCAGGAAGATGAAATCGTCCTCAATGTTGATCTCACGGGTGGTGAGCCAGCTGTAGAGGAAGCCGGCGCGCTTCATGAGGGGGTATTCCTTGGGATGGGCCATGTAGTAGTCGGTGAGGATGCGGTTGCGCTCAAAGTTCAGGCGCAGATCCTTGTTGATCTGCTTTCTCTTTTCCTGAATGGTTTTGATCCGCGGGGAAATCGGGTAATCAAAGTTTTCCATAATATGACTCCTTCTCGCGCATCGGGGCGCGTTGATTTACTCAGTGAAGCTGGGCGTTGAGCCCGTAGCTCAGGAAGATCTTCAGCGCTTCTTCCATGAAGTCATCGGGAGGGGGCTCCCAGGCCTTCATCTTATAGCGCCAGTCCAGCCGCTCGTACTTCATGCGGCCCATCTGGTGGAAGGGCAGCAGCTGCACCAGGGTCACGGCTTCGTTGCCCAGCTCGGCGCAGAAGGCCGCCGTGGCCCGCAGG
>JAZSQG010000335.1:0-4067 GCA_045537855.1 Oscillospiraceae bacterium | reverse complement strand
AGTTCCCCGACCGCTACGCCTGGATGTGCGCGGTGGATCCCAGGGGAAAGGAGCCCGTTTACGACCGGCTGGCCCGGTTCAAGGCGCAGGGTGCCATCGGTGTGGGCGAGCTGACCTGTAATCGCCGACTGGACGATCCGTTCCTGCAGGAGCTGTTCGCTGCGGCGGAAAAGCTGGGTATGCCCGTGACCATCCACATGAGTCCGGAGGTGGGCTACAGCTACGGCGTGGTGGATGATCCCGGACTGCCGATGCTGGAGGAGGTTCTGAAAACCTTCCCCCGGCTGAACATTCTGGGGCACAGCCAGACCTTCTGGATCGAAATGAGCGCCGATGCGCCGAAGACCCGGGAAGGCCGCAACGCCTGGGGCGAGGGTAAGATCGTCCCCGGTGGTCGCGTACCGGAGCTGTTTGCCAAATACCCCAACCTCTGGGGCGATCTCAGCGCCAACAGCGGCGGCAACGCCCTCATGCGCGATCCGGAGTTCGGCCTGTGGTTTCTGGAGACCTACGCCGACCGGCTCTTCTTCGCCACGGATATGGTAAACAAGGATATGGTCTTCCCCCTGGGCGGCTGGCTGGACGAGATGGTTTCCGCCGGAAAGCTCAGCCGGGAGACCTACGACAAGATCACCCGCGCAAACGCAAAGCGGGTATTCGGCCTGTAAGAGGTAGCGATATGAAAGATGTGATTATGACTCCCTGCGGCCCCATCCGGGGCGTTGCAGGCCGCAATCCCGGCGTGACTGCCTACAAGGGCATCCGCTATGCCACCGCAGAGCGGTGGAAGCATCCCGTGGCGGTTACCCACTGGGACGGCGTTTATGAAGCCGACCACTACGGCCACTGCAGCTATCAGCCCCGGGCTTTTTACAACGAGGCGGAGAATCTGAAAAAGATCTTCTACTACAACGAGTTCCGCAGGGGTGAAACCTACACCTATTCCGAGGACTGCCTGTTCCTGAATATCTTTACCCCGGATACTGCAAAGTCCGGCGACGGGCTGAGCGTGCTCATCTACATCCACGGCGGCGGCTTCACCGGCGGCTGCGGCCACGAGAAGCACTTTGACGAGCCTGTGTGGCCGGAAAAGGGTGTCATCGGCGTGACCCTCAATTACCGCCTGGGCCCCCTGGGTTTTGCCTGCCTGCCTGAGCTTCAGGAGGAGGCGGGTGCCTGCGGCAATTACGGCCTGTATGACCAGCTCTGCGCCATCGAGTGGGTACGCCGCAACATCTCTGCCTTCGGCGGCGATCCGGAGAAGATCACCGTCATGGGTCAGAGCGCCGGTGCCATGAGCGTCCAGCAGCACTGCCTCAGCCCCCTCAGCCGCGGAATGTTCCGCAGTGCCGTGATGTCCAGCGGCGGCGGTGTGAGCCCTCTGATGAAGACCCGTCCCGCAGAAAGCAGTTTCCCCTTCTGGAAGACGGTGATGGAAAAGGCGGGGTGTGAGAGTCTGGCCGATTTCCGGGAACTGCCCGCGCAGGAGCTCTTCGCCGCCTGGGACGCGGCAAAGAAGGAGGGCAAGGGCGGCGCCATGAGCTGCTCCCCCTGCATCGACGGCAGGCTGGTGGTGGCGGAACCGGAAGCCCACGACATCTCCTATATGGCGGGTATCACCAGCGAGGACATGATGCCGCCCATCCTGCTGTCCATGGCACGCAGCTGGTGCGCCAAGCGTCAGAAGTCCAGCTTCTGCTGGCTCTTTGACCGCCAGCTTCCCGGCGACGACAACGGCGCCTGGCACTCCAGTGACCTGTGGTACTGGTTCGGTACCCTGGACAACTGCTGGCGTCCCATGGAGGCCAAGGATCGGAGTCTGAGTGAAGAGATGGTTCGCTATCTGTGCAACTTTGTGAAGAACGGCGATCCCAACAGGGGAGAGGTCGTTCCCCGCTGGAACCCGGCACAGACCTCCGGCAAGAAGGTTCTGCGCATGGGCGAGCAGCCCGGCACCATGGAGAAGCCCTCTGCATGGAAGCTGATCCATACCATGCTGACGAACAAAGCCGTCGGTGAATAAGAAATTTGAGGCCGCAGCATGTTTGCTGCGGCCTTTTTACTATGGCACTGCGAATTCGCGGCAGTGAATAACCGGGGAACGGATGCATTTGTGTTCAGTGATTTTTCGCCCGGAAGCCCCTGACCACATGCTCGATGAAGTCCCAAACGGGCGGCTCCAGCCATTTGTCGTAGAGGATGCACATGTACAGCGCCTGATGCCAGTTTTCCAGGGGAACATACTGCACGCCCGGATGGTGCTCCACGCATTCGTTGGGGATGAAGGCGATGCCGATGCCGGCGGCGACCAGATCCAGGGCTGCTCCGGAGGTATCCACGGTGCAGATGACCGATTCATCCATGTGGGTGCCGGAGGCCCATTCCTTGAAGCTCTTTGCCACATTATAATTGAAGACCACCTGGGGCTCCTGCACCACCTCTCTGGGGTTGATGCTGCTCCGGTCGGCCAGCGGGTGGGCTGCGGGAAGCGCCACAAAGTAATCCCGCTCGTAGAGCTTGCGGAAGTGGAGGCTCCGGTCCCGGTCGGTGGAATCGATGATGGCCATGTCCAGCTTCTCCTGCCGCACCAGATCCATCAGGTTCTCCGAGGAGCTTTCCGTCAGATGGAACCGGATGCGCTTGTTCTCCCGGGTATAGCGGACGATCTCCCGTGCCAGATATCCGTCCAGAGTTCCGGAGACGATGCCCATCCGGATGATCACGGGAGCCTGGGTGCGGCTTTCCCGGAGGGTCATGGAGGCGCGGTGGAGCTGGGAGAGCGCCTCCTCCACATTTTCCTGGTAGAACCGTCCCTCGTCCGTCAGCCGGATATTGCGCCCCACCTTTTCAAAGAGCTTCACGCCGCCCATGGCATCCTCCAGATGGTGGATGGCGCTGGACAGGGCGGGCTGGGAGATGCCCAGCCGGGCGGCGGCGGTGGTGTAATGCTCCGTCTGCGCCAGCACGGAGAAATAGAGCAGGTAGTTGTAGTTCATAAGCGGCCTCCTAAATCTATAAGTACAGCTTATAAATAAAATACCACAACTTTATTGGTTTTTTCAAGAGGAAAAGCTATAATTTAAGTGGTTTTCCGGGAAAAACGCAGAATCCACCGCATCCGTGCGGTGGTTCTTTGCGTATATAGGGCAAAGAATCGGTAAAAAGAAACTCGGGGAATCGAAATATGTACAGTATCATTTTTACAGGAGGCTAACCATGGCGCACATTAACGAAGCCGGTGTCAAGAAGATCTTGGAAATCTGTGACAGATATGCCAATGAAAAGACACCGCTGATGATGATCCTCAGCGACATCCAGAATGAGTATGGCTACATTCCTCTGGAGGTTCAGCGGATCGTCTCCGAAAAGACCGGCATCTCCGTGGCGGACATCTACGGCGTTGTCACCTTCTACTCCTTCTTCTCCCTGGAGCCCAAGGGCAAGTATGTCATTGGCTGCTGCCTGGGAACCGCCTGCTATGTCAAGGGCGCACAGCAGATCATCGACAAGTTCTCTGAGATCCTGGGCGTGAAGCCCGGAGAGACCACCGCCGACGGTCTGTTCACCATCGATGCCCTGCGCTGCATCGGCGCCTGCGGCATCGCCCCCGCCGTCACCATCAACGGCAAGGTCTACCCCAAGATGACCGTCGATCAGGTCGGCCAGGTCGTGCAGGAATATCTCGACAAGGAGGGCAAGTAAATGAAGAATTTTGCTGAACTCGATTCCAGGGTCTGCGCCTGTACCGAGGCTCTGACCGCCAAGCTGGACGGCTCCAACGGCAAGCGCGCCATTCTCCTCTGCGGCGGCACCGGCTGCCTGTCCTCCAACTCCATGGACATCAAGGGCAGATTTGAGGAGCTGGTTGCCGAGCATGATCTGGGCGACAAGGTCTCCGTCAACATCGTCGGCTGCTTCGGCTTCTGCTCCCAGGGTCCCTTCGTGAAGATCTTCCCCGAGGATACCCTGTACCGTCTGGTCAAGCTCGAGGACGTTGAGGAAATTTTCAACACCGACATTCTGGGCGGTGAGATCGTGGAGCGGCTGCTCTATGTTGACCCCGCCAC
>JAZSQG010000167.1:0-4270 GCA_045537855.1 Oscillospiraceae bacterium | reverse complement strand
GCGCCTCCGGGAGCAGGGCTATGCTGTGGAGGGTGTGTGGCTGGATCTGGGCTTCGGCGACCCGGAGCCTGCCCGGCAGGCGGCAAAGGAGCTGGACATCCCCTTTTCCGTCTTTGACGCTGCCCGCGCCCATGAGGAGCTGGTGCGCGCCCCCTTTGGGCAGGCCTACTGCCGGGGGCTGACACCCAATCCCTGCGCGGTGTGCAACCGCCTGGTGAAGCTGCCCTCCCTGCTTGCTGCGGCGGATGAAAAGGGCATCCGCTATATCGCCACCGGCCATTACGGCAGGACCGTGCATACGCCGGAGCGAAATCTGCTGCTGACTTCCGGCGGAGCGAAGGACCAGAGCTATATGCTGGCCCTGCTGGGTCAGGAAACCCTGGGGCGGCTGCTGCTACCGCTGGCGGGACTGGAAAAACAGCAGGTGCGCAGCCTTGCCCGGGATGCGGGGCTGGAAGCCTCCGGGGCGAAGGACAGCCAGGATATCTGCTTCATTCCCAACGGGGACTATGGGGCATGGATGGAAGCGCGGGGCCTGCGCCTGCCTGAGGGGAACTTTGTGGACCCGGAGGGGAAGGTGCTGGGCCGCCATCTGGGCGCCCACCGCTACACCGTGGGGCAGCGCCGGGGGCTGGGCGTTTCCGCCGCAAGCCGCCTCTATGTGAGGGAGCTGCGCCCGGAGCGGCAGGAGGTGGTGCTCTGCACTGCAGAGGAGCTGCTGGTGGAGGAAGTGCGGGTGGAGGATGTCAACTGGGTATCCTGCCCGCCCAGAGGGGAAGTCTTTTCTGCCGGGGTAAAGCTGCGCAGCGGCCCCCGCATGCAGGAAGCGCTGGTCATTCCCGAGGGAGAGGGCCTGTGTCTCCGATTTTCCCAGCCGGTGCGCAAGCCCGCGCCGGGGCAGCTGGCGGCAGGCTATGAGGGGGATATGCTCCTCTTCGGCGCCGTGATTCGATAATGAGTCTGTCGAAAAACCATGATAAAGACTTGCGCGACAGAGTAGCGGGGGATGTGGTGCTGGGGCCAAAGGCCCCTGGCAAAGGCAGGTGTCCGTAAAACAGTTTTCCCGTAATATCGCCCGAGACGATGGTTGCGAAAGATATTGATTGTTATTGTCAGCTACCTGAATTTGAGGAACGGAGAGAGAATGTATGCATTATGAAATTGTCGCATTGCCGAAAGATAGATGGAAAGGCACCACCATCCCCCTGTCTACCAGAAGCAACAGCTATTATGACCTTGAGATAAGCCCGTTTCATCATGAAGGTTGCACTGTATCCATCGTTAAAAAACCGGCGGAAAAGGAGATCGTTCACACGCCGGAGGAGTATGATTTCCCAGATTCACTATATCAGGATCATTGGGAGAAGGCGGAAGCCTACGGTGTTGTGAACGATGCAGGAGAATTGATGGCATGTATTGAAGTGTGCCCGGAGGAGTGGTCTAACAGACTCATGGTTACAGAACTATGGGTGTGTGATTCGCTTCGTGGAAAAGGCATCGGAAGGCAGTTGATGAATAAAGCAAAGGAAGTTGCTCTCTGTCAGAACAGGCGTGCCATCATATTGGAGACGCAGTCCTGCAATACAAATGCTATCGGGTTCTATCTTCATCAGGGGTTTGAACTGATAGGCTTTGATACCTGCTGCTATACGAACAACGATATCGGTCGCAGGGAGGTTAGAATCAACCTCGGATACTTTTTCCACCGGGAAGGTCGCAGAAGATAAAATGTAAAGCATACGGCGAATGTCGCATAGACCAGTTCGCTGAACCGAATTAAGGGCGCACTTCTATACACCTCTGCTGGATGTATCGTGCGGTGTTCGGTTTTGGCCTAAAACGAAGTATATTACAAAAAGTCCGACCTATGATCGTAAGCATAGGTCGGATTCACTGTTTTATGAATCTCCGCCGAAAGGGCCCCCTTCTCGTTTTATCCTTGGGTTTTTCAAACTTTTTTGGAAGTTTGAAAAACCTGCTTCAGCGTGTCGAAATACTTTTTCGACACGCTGAATATAAAACCGCTTCCGGGCAGGACCGGAAGCGGTTTTTGGCGTGTTTGCGTGTTTATCGCGGCTTACCGGAACAGGAGCTGGCAGAAGTCACGGGCGCTTTCCCGCCAGACCTGCCAGACATGGGCACCGGAATACATCTTGCGGTAGGATTCCACGCCCTTTTCCCTGAGAATTTCATCATCCTCCAGGAAAGTGCTCAGGAACTGGTCCCGTTCGCCCATGCCCCGGAAGAAGAGGCGATAGGTGCTGCGGAACTTCTCCGGATCGTCCAGGGCCTTGAGATGGGGATTGTCGCTGGGGAAGATATTGCGCAGGAAGCCGGAGAAGAGGCCGATGTAGCTGAAAAGTTCGGGATGCTCCAGGGTGGTGATGCTGGTCTGGCAGGAACCCATGGAGAGGCCCGCCATGGCCCGCTCCTCCCGCTTGCCGCTGATGCGGTAGCGCTTTTCCGCAAAGGGGATGAGGTCCTTGACCAGAAGCTCCGGGAAGCGCATGGCTTCCAGCTTGCCGTCCACCTGCATCATGCCGTTGGCCATGACCACGATCATTTCCTTTGCCTTGCCTTCGGCGATGAGGTTATCCAGAATGAAGTTGATCTTGCCCTGATGGACCCAGCCGGTCTCATTTTCGCCGTGACCGTGCTGGAGGTAGAGCACGGGATAGATAGCGTTGCCGCTGAGGTAGGAGGGGGGCAGATACACAAGACAGGTCTCCGTCCGTCCCGTGACGGTGGAGTGGAACCAGTCCTGGACCACCACGCCGTGGGGCACATCCTTGCAGAGCCAGAAGTCATCGTCTGCGTCCGGCACGTTCAGGAAGTTGATGGGGCGGGAATAGCCGTAGCCGATGGGGAAGGCGGGATGCACGATGTTGGCCCCGTCGATGAGCACGAAGAAGAAGCGGAAGCCGGGCTCCAGCGTCAGTTCTGCCTCCCAGAGACCGTCCTCGCCCCGGGTGAGGGGGTACTCCTTCTGGTCAAAAACCAGGATGATCTTGCTGGCTTCCTTGGCTTCGATGACGAAGCGGTAGCGGCTGTCTCCCAGGGGGAAGGCACCCTCCCGGCTCAGCACGGGATTGTAGGATATTATCGTTTCGTAATAGGCTTCGTTCAGCAGCATGGGGTTCCGTCCTTTCCGAAGTATTTTTTCTCTGCTTCTATTTTACCCGCAGGTGGGGCATTGTCAAGAAGCAAAGGCGGTGCCGCAGCATTGCAGCACCGCCTCGGATTTTTTGTATAGTTTACAGGCCCAGCTCCTGCACCGGGTCAATGTCCAGCATGGGCAGCAGCCGGGTCAGCAGCACCCGGCGGCGCATATAGGGATGGTAGCGCAGCCCCTCCGCCAGCAGTTTGGCGTCAACATGGACATCCTCCGGCTCCGTGGCGGCGCCGGCTCTGCGGAACAGCTCCAGCAGCACTTCTTCCTCCGGCAGGGTCTCCAGAATGATCTTCCGAATCTCCGGCCAGCAGGCTTCCAGCCGGGCGGGGGAAATGTCATCGGTAATGGTGGGGGTGTTCAGCTTCTCCACCTCCGGGCGCAGAAGGGGGCCGGAGATTTCATAGACCTGCTTCCAGTCCGTGGAGTCGGGGCGGGCGCTGACGCGCTCATAGCGCTGGGCGATGCGCCGGTACAGCCGGGTCATCAGCAGCGTGGCGACGCCCACCTTCCTGCCGTGATATTCCGGGAAGAGGCCCTGCTCCAGCTTGCGGCATTCCCAGTAATGAGCCAGCACATGCTCCGCGCCGGAGGCGGGACGGGAGCAGCCTGCCAGCTTCATGGCAAGGCCCGTCATCACCAGCGCCTGAAAGATGCTGCCCGCCGTTTCCGCATCCCGGGCGCAAACCCCGTCCGCCAGGGCGCTGATCTCGTCCACGCCCCGCTGTGTGAGGGCGGCAATACCATCACAGTAATACTCGCCCGTGAGGAGGGCAGAAATGCGCCAGTCCGCCAGGGCCACATATTTGGCCATCATATCCCCGAAGCCCGCGGCCTTCAGCTCCGCCGGAGCGGCGGCCAGAATCTCCGTATCCGCCAGAATGACGGCGGGCTGCGCCGCCTGCCAGGAGGATTTGAAGCCCTGCTTCACGATGGGAGCCGTGTCGGAGGCGAAGCCGTCCATGCTGGGGGCGGTGGCAAAGAGGGCAAGGGGCCGCCCACTGCGGTATGCGGCCACCCGGCAGACATCGTTGAGGGAGCCGCTGCCCACGCTGATGAGTCCTTCTTCCGGCCCCAGCAGGGCGCTGACCTCCTCCACCT
>JAZSQG010000052.1:0-14041 GCA_045537855.1 Oscillospiraceae bacterium | reverse complement strand
AGATCATCAGGTTCCACATCCCCTCGTACAGAAAAGTAGGATGAACCTGTATATAGTTCGTTCCCGCACTCATGTGCGCGGCGATGGATGCCGATATATCGCGTTCTCTCACCATGCTCACAGGGATCCGCATCGCCAGAAGGTTGTTCGTATACTCTCCGAAGGCTTCCCGGTTGAAAAAATTGCCCCAGCGGCCCACAGCCTGTCCGATGAGCAGACCCAGGCTGCCCAGGTCCGCCATGGCCCGGAAGGGCACCTTCTTGATGCGCATGGAGATAAAGCAGCCCAGCACGCCGCCGATGGCGCCGCCGTAAATGGCAAGGCCGCCCTGCCAGATGCGGATGATCTCGCCCAGGTCGCCGGACCCGTCAAAATAGGGGTTATGGCCCGCATCGTCCCGGTAAAAGATCACGTAGTACAGCCGGGCGCAGATGATGCCCAGGGGCACTGCCCAGATGAGCATGTCAATCAGGTCATCTTCCGTCAGGCCGAAGCTTTTCGTCCTGCGCATACAGTACAGCACCGCCAGCAGGAAGCCGACGGCGATGATCACGCCGTACCAGTAGATCTTCCAGCCGAAGACGGTAAAATAAGGCAGGAAATTCAGCACAAAGTCTTCGCCAAACATGGGAAATGTAATGGCAGGGATTTCCATGTAATTGTCTCCTTTCGGGATTGGGTCTGGCCCTTATTCTCCGGGGCTGACCACGCTGATGGCAAGGCGCTGGGCCCGGAACACTTCATGGAGGAAGCGCTCCACCTCTTCCCCGCCGATCTCATCGCAGATACCGGGAAAATCCATGTACTGCCAGCCGTTGAGATAGCCATCCGCCTGAGTATGACACAGATCGTCCAAAGAATCAAGCGCCATGAGAAAATCGCCCAGGGCTTTCTTTTTCAGGCCACCGAGGCGTTTTTCCGCGGCCCGGTCCATGCGGAATGCCTCCGCCCCGTCCACGATGCGGCCCAGCACCTGGCCGGGGTCGGCGCAGCGGCCCCCGGCGCAGCAGACACCGCCGCCGGGAAAATCATAGGCACCGGCGTAAAAGCTCTTGTTGATCACACCGGCCTGATACATTTCGTTGTACAGGGGCGTTCCCTCCCCCAGGAGCAGCTCGCAGGCGATGCTGGCCAGCAGCATCGTCCGGGCCCACTCCCGGCCTTCTCCGGTCCGGGGCATCTTGGCACCCAGGCGGAACAGGGGCATGGAAACGCTCATTTTATCCTCGATACGCACCTGATTGGGCAGCAGGCTTTCCTCCGCCCCGTAGTCCCGCAGGGCTTCCTCCCCCGCAGGCGTGGTGACCGTGCGGTCCGCCAGTTCCAGCACCTTCTCCGCATCCATGTCACCGGCGCAGCAGAGGACCATGTTGCCGGGGTGGTAGAACATCCTGTGGCAGTCGTTCAGGGTATCGGCATTGATCCGGGCAATGGACTCCACCGTCCCCGCGATGCTGTCCCGGGCGGGATGGTGGGCATAGAGGGCCTTGAGGAGATTCTGCTGCACCCGCCGGGCCGGGCTGTCATCCCCCATGCGGATCTCCTGACCGATGATCCCCTGCTCCTTTTCCACGCTTTCGGGGCTGAAGCAGGGCGTCATCACAAAGCGGAGCAGCTCTTCCAGATTTTCGTAAAAACCGTCGGT
This sequence comes from Oscillospiraceae bacterium, assembly GCA_045537855.1. Classification (GTDB taxonomy): domain Bacteria; phylum Bacillota; class Clostridia; order Oscillospirales; family Oscillospiraceae; genus UBA1774. The sequence goes on along the minus strand of JAZSQG010000052.1, from coordinate 12,396 downwards.
GCAGGAAAAGAGATAGCCCGTCATCCCCTGGGAGGTGAAGGCGTTGGGGCTCGCACCCGCAGCCGTCAGCTTTTCCAGTGCGTTGTAGCCGGGCATGTCAAACATCTTGTGTTCCAGAAAATGTGCGATGCCCGCCGGGGTATCCAGCCAGTTTCCGTCCAGGCGGAAGCGGCGGTCACAGCCGCCGTAGCGCACGGCAAAGAAGGCATAGCGGGTCTGAAACTCCTCCTTGGGAAACACGCAGACGGGCAGACCGCTCCCCGTCACCCCCTGATACAGTACGGTGCCGGAGCCGGGAAAAACCTCTCTGTTCATTCCGCTTCCTCCTTCCGCAGGAAATAGACCAGCCTGAGCCGGGCACTCTCCGCGATTCTCATGACCTGCTCCGCCGTAACTTCCTCCACGGAGAGGGCAAACTGCTCCAGGCTGCAGTCCAGCCCCAGCAGGTCCCGCCCCAGCAGGAAGCCGTCCAGATCGGCTCCGCTGTCGCCGATGCGGCGGTAGGCGGAGGCCACATAGTAGCGGGCCGTCTCCAGTTCTTCCCCACTGAACTGCCCGGCAGCAAGCTTTTCCAGCTCTTCGCCTACGGCCTGCTCCACTTCCTCCGCCTTGTCAAAGGCAATGCCCGCGTGGACGCTGAGCACGCCCTTGTAGCGGTCGATGCCGGAAGAGGCGCTGTAGCACAGGCTCCGGGCTTCCCGCACTTCCCGGAACAGCCGGGAGGCGGGACTTCCGCCGAACATGGCATTGAACACCGTCATGGCGGGGTAATCCTCCACCCGGGGCTCCAGGTCCAGAGGATAGAGCATGACCAGCTTCCCCTGGCTCACATCCATATGCTCGGTATAGCGCTGCATCTCCGTGGCGGCGTCCGCCGCCCGGGTCACGGGCCAGCGGCGCTCCCCACCGCCCGGCAGGGTACGCAGAGCACGCAGGGCCGCCGCCTCCACCCGCTCCGGCTCGGCGCTGCCGCAGTAGAAAAGCTCGATGGGGGAAGATGCCAGCACCGCTTTATAATGCCTGGTGAGGGCCACGTTGGTGATTTTTTCCGCAGCCTCCGCCGTACCCAAGGGGTATTCGGCATAGCGTTCCCCGGCGAAGAGGATCTGGCGGGCCCGGAAAGAAGCATAGCTCTGCTTGTCATTGACCATGGCTTCGATGCGGTCCTTCAGGTTCCGCCGCTCAGAGTTTACATAATCAGCCTGGAGCAGGCCGCCCCGGGTGGCGGGATCCAGAAGCAGTTCTCCCAGAATCTCCAGGACCCGCTCCAGATTTCCCGCATCCTCCGGCAGGCAGCGGTCATCGGGAAAATAGGCGCAGAAGCCGATGCCCAGGGCTTCGCCGAACTGGCGGATGATGGGCTCCACCACCGCGCCGTAGGCGTCATTCAGGGCTTCCTGCAGCTTCTCCATATCCGGCAGGGAGCGGCTGCCCCGGCGCAGCACATTCATGAGCAGCGCATTTTTCGAAGCATCCGCCCGGTCCAAAGGCCGCAGCAGACTCAGGCTGAAATAACCCGTGTGGAATTTTTCCGTCTGAATACAGCGCAGATGGACTCCCGGCAGCAGTTCGATCCGTCTTGTTTCCTTCAAAAGGGCAACACCTGCCATTCCCGTGTAATTTATCCTTTATTTTACCACAGTTTCCCTGCCAGGCACAAGCCAAACGGCGCAATTTTCCCGTTTTACACCTCTTTCACGCGCACCTGCGGCTCCCCATCCCTGCAGGATACGCTGATCTCATAACGCTGCGCATCCACTGTATAGAGCGCATCGTAGCCGATCCAGCTTTGGGGCAGCCGGGGACTTACCTCGAGCCTCCCACCCTGATTGCGGATGCCCAGCAGTTCTTCCACCGCCGTGCGCAGAAACCAGCCCGCCGCCCCGGTATACCAGGTCCAGCCGGCCCGCCCGGGCATATCCGGGTGGGTATACACGTCCGCCGCCAGCACATAGGGTTCGCCCTGATAGACAGACTCCTCTTTTTCTCCGGGCAGCAGCAGGCTCAGCAGCTGCCAGCCCAGCTCCGTTTCCCCGCAGCGCAGGGCCGCTGCAGCCAGCCACACGGCGGCGTGGGTATACTGGCCGCCGTTTTCCCGGACGCCGGGAAGGTAACTGCGGATATAGCCCGGATCCTCCGCCCCGTCGAAGGGCGGGGTGAAGAGGCGCACTGCGGCCGCGCGCAGGTCAATGAGCTCCCGAGCCGCCTTTTTCACCGCTTCCCTGCTCCGCTCCGGGTCGCCGAAGCCGCTGAGCACCGCAAAGCTTTGGGACAGGGAATCGATCTTGCACTCGTCATTTTTCCCGGCACCCAGGGGACGCCCGTCGGCATACCAGCCCCGGAGATAGTGTCCCTCGGACCAGCTTTCCTCCGCTGCGGCGGCCAGGGTCTCCGCCTCGCGCCTGAGCCGGATATCGCCGCTGATGCGTCCGAAATCCCGGAACACCATGGCGGCAAACCAGCTCAGCCACACGCTCTCCCCTTCCACCCGGTCATAGCCGTCGTTCCAGTCCCCGGCGCCGATTTTCAGCAGTCCGTGGGGGCCGCAGCCACGCTGCCGCACCCGGGTAATGGCGCGCCTGCAATGTTCCAGCAGGCTGCCCTCTCCGGCTCGCTCGGGGCATTCGTAGCGGTCCCGCTCTCCCTCCTGCAGGATTTCCGAGCGGAGCCAGGGAGCGCTGCGCTCCAGAATGGCCCGGTCCCCGGTCTTTTCCACATAGAGGCTCACGGCATAGGGCAGCCAGAGCAGATCATCGGAGCAGCGGGTACGCACGCCCCGGTCCCCTTCCGGCAGGGCATGCCACCAGTGCATCACATCCCCCGCTTCATACTGGTGCCCTGCGGCGTAAAGGAGATAGTCCGCCGCCTGCCCGGGCCGGGTGTCCATCAGAGCGCAGATATCCTGCAGCTGGTCCCGGAAACCGAAGGCACCGCCGGACTGATACACCGAACAGCGCCCCAGCAGGCGGCAGGCCAGGGTCTGATACAGGGCCCAGCCGTTGAGATAGCGGTCCAGAGCAGGACTGGGACTGCGCAGATGCAGCTTTCCCGCCGCTTCCATCCAATAGGCCCTGCACGCCTCCAGCCCCCGCTGAAAGCCCTCGGGGCTGAGCCACGGGCCCGCCTCGCCCACGCCGAAAGCGATGATGAGTTCCTCCGCAGCGGGATACTCCCGGCAGATGCAGGCTTCTCCGCTGAGGGCCCGTCCATCGGTATAAGCCGCCAGCAGGTCATCCCAAGCGGCACAGGGTTCCAGAGAAGCTTCCACACGCAGGCGGTCCCTGCAGGTTTCCTCCGGGCGCACCCGGAAGCGGAGCCGGTCCCCCTCCCGGTAGTTTTTCAGCCGGATGCGCAGCATACGCACCGGGCTTTCCCGGGGCAGGAAGCCGCTTACCTCCGTCTCTGTGGTACCGAATGTCCGCTTCCAGCAGGCGCTGCCGAAGTCCCAGGAAAATTCCGAAGGAGCACCGTCCGGATAGCAGTACAGGCTCATGGCGACCCCGTCCCGCAGGAGCTCCAGCCGCTCCGGCCCTTCCAGACACAGGGCGTCATTGTACCAGGGCGTCAGCCGCTGCTCCCGGGCATTATCCAGCCAGAGATTGCCGCTGCCCGTATCCGTGGCAAGCCAGCCCAGATGCTCGCCCACCAGCATATGACTCCAGACCCGGCGGCCCACACCGGAATTCAGCCTGACCCGAACTCCCCCATCCCCATACTGCACACTCCGCAGGGCATGGGTATCCGCATCCGCGGGCAGGAACCACTTCCGGCGACTGACAGCTTTGCAGGCACGTTTTGCCGCCGGGATTTCCAGACAGTCAGCCCGGGCCAGAACGGCAGACCATTGCGCTTCCGGGACACTCAGGAGATGGACGCCGCCCCTGGCACCCAGCCGCAGCCCCATACCCAGTTCCCGGACAAGCTCCGCAAAGGCAGTGTATTCCGGCCTGCCGTAGACCCCTTCATCGTGGAGGCGCAGCAGCAAGTCGGAAATAAAGCCCATGCTCCGCAGGAGGGCCCAGCAGCGCAGCAGCCGCTCGCCCCCCGCTGCATCTCCCGCTATGATGGGCAGATCGCCGGAGACACCGCAGCGCCACAGGCCGTCCCGCCCCAGGTCATACCCGGCATATTGCTCCCGCAGGCTGCGCCGGGCTTCACTGGGATAGACCAGGCGGCTCAGCAGGCGGAAGGCCGCATCCAGATCCCCGGCATCCAGCCCCAGATTTCGGGCGTGACGGCGGAAACAGGGATTCTCCCCGCCGCTGCGCAGCAGCTGCCGGGCAGCTGCCGCCGCTTCTTCCGGACTTTGTTCCAAAGCAAAACCGAAGCGCACTTCCCGGCTCTCCCGGGCCCGCAGGGACAGATGCAGACGAAGAAACACGCAGGGATCACCCGTATCCCGCAGTTCCGTTCCCCGCCCGGCCATTGCCCTGGGCAGGGCCCGCAGACCGCCTCTGCCGAAAAGTTCGCCCACATCGGTCCGGGCGTCAAACACCTCCGTGCAGCTCACGGCGCAGGAGATTGCTTCCTGATGGCCGCCCCCTCTCCGAGAGGTGACCAGGCAGCCCTCCACGATGCGGCTTTCCATGCACAGACGGTGGAAGGCCGGATGGGCCGCAAAATCCTCCGGGCTGCAGAGAGCCGGGTAGAAACAGCAGGCGACGGTCACTTCCTGCCGCTGGGCACTGAGATTGCGGATGCGCAGGCTGCGCACTTCCCCACTTCCGGTTTCCGGCACATGGGTCTCCAGGCGGAACTCCCAGCCCTCCCGGCGGGCAAACTGCCGCCAGCAGCTGCCGGTATACTCCGTGTGATATTCCACACCGGGCATGCAGGCGGGCGCGGGCTGCAGGGGCATCATCTGCCCCTGGCAGTCTGCAAAGAACAGAATCCCCCGGTTCTGACCAAAGCGCCGGGGTTCCCAGGCCGCCAGCAGCACCTTCCCGCTCATAGAGCGGGAGTCCCCCAGCTCGCTGATGAGCACCGTATACCTGCCGTTGGACAAAAGGCCGCAGGCAGGCTCCTCCAGGTCGAAATCCTCCCGGCTCTGCAGCCAGCCCTCGGCGGCCCGACGCTCCGGCCTGGGGTCGGCCCGGTAGGGCGCCGCGGTACGGATGCGCTGCCCCACCGGGGTCTTTTCCTGCACCAGCTCCGTATAGGCGGCCATCTCCGCATCCCGAAGGAAACGCCGGTGCAGGATGCCGTCACACAATACATTATCCACCGCCAGCAGGCTCATGGCCAGATGGTGGGCCATATAACAGCGCACCGGGGCAAAGTCGTCCCCCACCCGCTCCCGGGTGAAGTCCAGGGCTTCCACAAAGCCGTAGCGTCCCTCCGCACCCAGCGCCCGGAGGCGCCGCAGGCAGCGCAGCGCCTCTTTAGGCTGGCGCTGCAGGGCCAGAAAAGCCGCATAGGGTGCAATGACCAGCTCCCGGTCCATCCCCCGCTTCAGGGCCAGCGCCTGCACGCCGTGGGCCTTGTACTGGTAGCTGGAGGCGGGATCCTTGCTGTAAAAAGCGCTCTCCGAAATGCCCCAGACGCCGCTCACCGCGCGCTTTCTCTGGGCCCGGACACAGTAGCCCAAACTCTCCCACAGGAGGGAGCCGGGTGCAGAGGGCAGCAGCAGCTCCGGCATGAAGTATTCAAACATGGTACCCGTCCAGGATGCCAGACCGCTGCGGCGGCCGTCCGCAGCCAGTACCCGGCCCAGACGCCGCCAGTGCCGGTGCTCCGCTTCGCCCCGGGCCACCGCCACATAGCTGGTGAGGCGCGCTTCGCTTTCCAGCAGGTCATACCAGCCCCCCGCCGCCTTGTCTTCCGCCGGGTCCCAACCGATGCGCAGCAGCCGCCGCTCCCTATCATAGAGGAAATCCAGAGGCATGGCTTTCGCCAGCGCCGAAGCCCGCCCGGCCAGCTCCGGGTAGCCCGCATCCTCCGCAGCAAAGCGAAAGGCAATCAGGCTTGCCAGGAGGTTTCCGCTGTCCACAGTGGATACAAAGCGGGGTTCCAGGGGCTGCAGACTGCGGATGTCATACCAGTTGTAAAGATGACCCCGGAACTTGCTCATATTCTCAAGAGTATTCAGGGTGTTGGCCGCCAGGGAAAATGCCTCTTCCCCGCTGCTCAGCCCCAGGTCCCAGGCAGCGGCGGCACTGAGGAGCATCAGCCCGATATTCGTGGGGCTGGTGCGCTCGGCCACCGTCTCCTCCGGCTCCTCCTGAAGATTGTCCGGGGGGAGCCAGTTGCGCTGGGCTGTGACAAGCTGCCGGAAATAGCGCCAGATATCCCCTGCGCAGTGGAGAAGAAAGACCCGGTCTTCCTGGCTGAGGGTTCCGGCCTTGCGCTTCTTTTCCCGGCTGATGGCCCATGCCAGCAGCGGCGTCAGCAGCCATACCGCTCCCAGGGCCTGCAGCAGCACGCTGCTTCCCAGCAGCGCGGCGACACCTGCTGCGGGGCAGACAAACATCCTGCGCCAGTACAGCCCCATGCCGCCCCGGCCCCGGCCCTCGCTTTCCGCAGCGGTGACCCACTGCAGGAGCTTTTTCCGGGAGATCAGCATGCGATAAAGGGCAGTCAGCACGCCGTGCAGGGCAATATAGGCGCTGTAGGGCAGCAGCAGAAGCAGCCAGAAAAACTGCATGAAGTCGCTGCAGGCCCCGCTCAGGCTCCGGGAACGGTAGCGTTTCCCGCCCTTGAGGGCAGAAGCGGAATTGAGCAGCACCTTGATCCCCATGCTCACCAGTCCCGCCCCGGCTGCAGCCAGAAGGCCCGGCGTGGGCAGAAAGGCACAAAGCAGCAGGCCGAAGAACACTGCCGCAGGCACCAGACTGCGCCGGAGATTGTCCAGGATCTTCCATCGGGAAAGCAGGCTGATGGGATTTCGTTCCTTCTTCCCTGCTTCATTGCGCACCCACAGTCCCAGCCAGGGCAGGGTCTGCCAGTCCCCGCGGATCCAGCGGTGCTGGCGTTCATAGTAGGCCAGCACGCTTGCCGGGAACGAATCGGACAGTTCAATATCTCCGGCAAAGCAGCAGCCCAGATAGGCCCCCTCGATCAGGTCATGGGAAAGGAGCGTGTCCGCAGGAAAACGCCCCTCCAGACAGGCGATGGCCGCATCCACATCCATCAGGCCCTTCCCGGAAAAGCTTCCTTCCCCGAAAAGATCCTGATAGAGGTCGCTGGAAAGGCTGCCGTAAGGGTCCAGACCGCCCTGCCCGGCAAAGACACGGGCAAACTCCGAGCGGTCCGCCGCATCCAGGTCCACAGCCACCCGGGGCTGCAGAATGCCGCAGCCCCGGCGCAGACGATGACGGCCCGCTTCCACCACCGGGGCGCTGGCCGGATGGGCCAGTGTCCCCGCCAGGAGGGCGGCGCTGCCCACGGTAAGGTTCGTATCCCCGTCCAGCACCAGCAGGAAGCGGATGCTGCGGATACAGCCGCTGTCTCCGGCGGTGAGCTTCACGCCCCCGGGGTGCCCGCGCAGCAGGCGCAGCAGCTCCGTCACAGCGCCGCGCTTTCGCTCCCAGCCCCGCCAGATTTTGTCCCGCTTGCTGTACTGCCGCCCCCGAAGGAGCAGGCAGAAGCCTCCCCCGTAGCGGCGGTTAAGTTCTTCCACCGACTGTGCCGCTGCCCGGAGGATGCCTTCATCCTTTTCCGTGTGCTGCGCGGCAGACTCCGGCAGGTCCGCCAGCAGCCCCAGCAGCAGTCCCGTCCCGGCATCCCGGTTGGCAAGGCGGAAGCGTTCCAGCCGCTGCACCGCCTTTTTCGCGCCCTCGGCGCTAGTGAGCAGCACCACGGAAACGCACAGGGTGCGGCTCTCCTCCGGGATGCCCCGGGAATAGTCCAGCCGGGGAAGCCTCCGGGGGCGGCGCAGCTTCCGTGCCGCAGCGTCCAGCAGATATTTCACCCCATCCCCGATGGGCAGCAATGTCAGCAGAAAGCACAGGATGCTCTCCGTTTTCCAGGCAAGCAGCAGAGCCAAACAGGTACTCAGCAAAACATTCAGGCCCAGATACAGGGCATAGGGCTTCTTCCGCTCCCTTCCGCCCAGAGGCCGGTCAAAGAGATAATAGCCGATGTGGCAGCTGTCCCGCCGGGCCAGCTCCAGTACCTTCCGGGCGCAGTCCGCCTCCGACAGTCCCCGGCGCCGGGCCAGGCGGCACAGCTGCTGCCGGTAGTCAGCCCTGCTTTCCCGGTCCATGGCAGCATAGACCCCCGCCGGGTCCTGCAGCAGAAGCTGCTGCAGCACATCCGCCGCTTCCAGCAGGCGGGAAAGGTCGCCGGAATTGAGCCAGCTGAGACTGGTGAATACCTCCGCCGCCGAAGCGGGCTGCTCCTCCAGATATTCCAGCAGGCTCAGCTTCAGCATGGCGCCGAATACCCCCAGCTCCTTTTCCTCCAGACAGATCCCGCGCTGGAAGCCCTCCAGATATGTCATCAGCCGCAGTTCGTCCACCCGACCGAGGCCCGAGCACACCAGAGCTCGGGCGGAAAGGAGCACCAGGGGCGTATTGTCGCCGTCACAGCGCAGGCTGCCGCAGCCGTTCAGCTCCACCCGGCAGGCGGCCAGGTCCCGGCGCACCACATAAAGATTATCCGCCAGCCATTCCCCTTCGCTGCTGCCGGACTGTTGCCGATATTCCGCCGCCCGTTCTTCCAGGCTTTTTTCCAGCCGGCGGCTGTGCTGAATGAGCTTCTTTCCGCCGATTTTTCCCCTGATGGACAGCTCCCGGGAACGGTCTTCCGCCCAGTGGGCAAGGTCCTCGGGCTTCACAATCTGTTTCAGTTCATCATGTTTCATAGTGCCTGTAGCATCCCTCCCGGCGGCGGCAATATTCCCGGGTGGAAAATCTGCGAAAAAACTCCGATTTTCCTGCAAAAAGCACTTGACAAACGGCCGCGCTTTCGGTACAATCCCCAAGGCTGTAAGGTGATTTGACTTTACAGGAGGAATGAAGGCTCAGTGGACAAGACGGTTTATATCTCCCTTCTCTATGATTTCTACGGTGAACTCCTCACCGAGAAGCAGCGGGAATACGTTGAACTCTATTATAACGAGAACCTTTCCCTTTCCGAAATCGCGGAAAACGACGGCATCAGCCGTCAGGGCGTGCGGGACATTCTGGTCCGCGCGGAAGCCACGCTGACGGAAACGGAGAAGAAGACCGGGCTGGTGGAACGCCACACCCAACTGTGCAGACAGGTGGAGGAGGCGGAAGCCCTGCTGGATGAGATCGCGAAGCTCAATGCAGGCCGTTTCAAGAATCCCACCCTGCTGAGTCTGTGCAACCGGCTTCAGGAAAAGCTCCGGGAAATGAAGCTCTGACGGAGAGATTGCAACAAGATGGCATTTGAAAGTTTATCCGAAAAACTGAACGCCACTTTTAAGCGCCTGCGCTCCAAGGGCAGGCTTACGGAGGCCGATATCAAGGACGCCATGCGGGATGTGCGCATGGCCCTGCTTGGCGCCGACGTCAGCTACAAGGTCGTCAAGGATTTCATTGCCCGGGTCAGCGAACGGGCCGTGGGCCGCGATGTGCTGGAAAGCCTGACCCCCGCCCAGATGGTCATCAAGATCGTCAACGAAGAGCTGACGGAGATCATGGGCAAGGAAAACGCCAAGATCAACATGGCTTCCAATCCCCCCACCGTCATCATGCTGGTGGGTCTGCAGGGTGCCGGCAAGACCACCAACGGTGCAACGCTGGCTGCGCTGCTGAAAAAGAGCGGCAAGCGTCCCCTGCTGGTAGCCTGTGACATCTACCGTCCCGCCGCCATCAAGCAGCTGGAGACCGTGGGCGGCCAGGTAGGCGTCCCCGTCTTCCAGATGGGCACGGAGAACCCCGTGAACATCGCAAAAGCAGCCATCGCCCATGCCCAGAAGAACGGCAATGATGTGGTGATGCTGGATACCGCCGGTCGCCTGCACATCGACGAATCCCTCATGGACGAACTCCGGCAGATCAAGGCCGAGGTCAAGCCCCATGAGATCATGCTGGTGCTGGACGCCATGACCGGCCAGGACGCGGTGAACGCCGCCAAGGCCTTCGATGACGCGCTGGAAGTGGACAGCGTCTTCCTCACCAAGCTGGACGGCGACGCCCGGGGCGGTGCTGCCCTGTCCGTCCGGGCCGTCACGGGAAAACCCATCAAGTATGCCGGTATCGGCGAAAAGCTGGACGGCATCGAGCCCTTCCATCCCGACCGAATGGCTTCCCGGATCCTGGGTATGGGCGATATCCTGACCCTCATCGAAAAGGCCGAGCAGTCCTTCGATGAAAAGAAGGCACAGGAGCTCAGCGAAAAGCTCATGACCAACCGCTTTACGCTGACGGATTATTATGAGCAGCTCAAAAGCCTTCGAAGCATGGGCAGTCTTTCCGACATTGCCGGGATGCTCCCGGGCATCGACGCCAAGCAGCTCAGCGGTGCCTCCATCGATGAGAAGGCCCTGAGCAGGACGGAAGCCATTATCCAATCCATGACCCCCCAGGAACGGGAAAACCCCAGCCTCCTGAACAGCAGCCGCAAGAAGCGCATCGCAGCGGGCAGCGGCACGCAGGTGGTGGATGTGAACCGACTCCTGAAGCAGTTTGAACAGATGCAGGTCCTTGCCAAGCAGATGAGCGGCAAAAACATGAAGAAGCTCATGCGCGGCGGCAAGAAGAAGGGCCTCTTCGGATTCTGATGCTGGTAAAAGCCAGAAAGCTTATTCCATAGATTTGAAACTTATATCCTGTTATGGAGGTGAAACAACCATGGTCAAAATCAGACTTCGCAGAATGGGCGCCAAGAAGAGTCCGTACTACCGGATCGTTGTTGCTGACTCCCATTTCCCCCGCGACGGCAGATTCATCGAGGAGATCGGCACCTATAACCCCCTGACCGAGCCCTCCGAAATCAAGATCGACGCGGAGCGTGCGCTTACCTGGATCAAGAACGGCGCGCAGCCCACCGATACCGTCAAGACCCTTCTGAAGAAGGCGGGCGTTATCTGAGCTCCCATCGAAAGGACTATTCGCGAATGAAAGAGCTGTTACAGTATATCGCGCAGAATCTCGTGGATCACCCGGAAGCGGTGAACGTCACGGAGCGCGAGGAAAACGGCGAGATCATCCTTGAACTGCGGGTAGCGGATGGTGACATGGGCAAGGTGATCGGTCGACAGGGCCGTATCGCCAAGGAGATCCGTATTCTTGTCAAGTCCCTTGCTCAGCGCAGTGACAAAAAGGTATCGGTCGATATCGTTGACTGAACAGAGCGGCGTTCTGCGCCGCCAAACAGAAATTGCCGGAGGATAACACTCCGGCAATTTTTGAGTATAGCGCCAAATTGCAGGAGGCACCTATGCCGCAGAAAGAATTTCTGGAAACCGGAAAGATCATCAATACCCACGGCGTGCGGGGTGAAATCAAGCTGGAAGTCTGGGCCGATTCCCCCGCTTCCCTCACCCGCCTGAAGACCCTGTGGCTGGGCGACCGGCCCATGACGGTGGAGCAGGCCCGGGTACACAAAAGCTTCGTTATCGCAAAGCTGCAGGGCATCGACACCGTGGAAGCCGCCATGGCCCTGAAGGGTAAGGTGGTGAGCGCCGCCCGGAAAGACCTGCCCCTGCCGGAGGGTTCCTATTTTCTGGTGGACATCATCGGCCTCCCCGTTTTTGCGGAGGACGGAACCCAGGTTGGCACCCTGAAGGATGTGCTGGACTACCCTTCCGGCCGCATTTACGTGGTGCAGGGCAAACAGGAGCATCTCATCCCGGAAAAGGGCGACTTCCTGAAGGACGTGGACATGGAAGCAGGACGCATCACCGTAGCGCTCATCGAGGGAATGTAACATGATTACCATGCACATCGATATCCTGACCCTCTTCCCCGACGCCATCAACGCCGTCATGGGTCAGAGCATTCTGGGCAAAGCCCAGAAGAACGATATTATCCGCATAGAGCCCCACCAGATCCGGGACTATACCCTCAACCGTCAGAAGCAGGTAGATGACTACCCCTACGGCGGCGGACAGGGCATGGTCATGCAGGCACAGCCCCTTCACGACTGCTGGGCAGATGTGTGCCGCCAGGCGGGAAAGCGCCTGCACACCATCTACATGTCTGCTGCGGGCAAGACCTTCACGCAGAAGGACGCCCTGCGCCTGAAGAATGACTATGACCGTTTCATTCTGGTCTGCGGCCATTATGAGGGCGTGGACGAGCGCTTCCTGGAAGAATGTGTGGACGAGGAGCTGAGTCTGGGCGATTTCGTCATGACCGGCGGCGAGCTGCCCGCCATGGCCATTGCCGACGCGGTGTGCCGTCTGGTCCCCGGCGTACTCAGCGATGCCAGCTGCTTCCAGGACGAGAGCCACTATAACGGGCTGCTGGAATATCCCCAGTATTC
>JAZSQG010000357.1:0-5904 GCA_045537855.1 Oscillospiraceae bacterium | reverse complement strand
TAGCCATGTTTCAATGTCCTCCTTCGTTTGCTTACACGCGACGACGCTTGGGCGGACGGCAGCCGTTGTGGGGGATGGGGGTAACGTCCTTGATCATCTGCACTTCCAGACCGGCGGACTGGAGAGCACGGATGGCAGCCTCACGGCCGGAACCGGGACCCTTGACGTACACTTCGACCTGCTTCAGGCCGTGCTCCATCGCAGCGCGGGCCGCGGTTTCAGCGGCAGTCTGAGCGGCAAACGGAGTGGATTTTCTGCTGCCACGGAAGCCCATGCCGCCGGCAGAGGCCCAGCTGATGGCGTTGCCGTGGAGATCGGTGATGGTCACCATGGTGTTGTTGAACGAGGAGCGGATATGGACCGCACCCTTCTCAATATTCTTGCGCTCGCGGCGCTTGGTCCGAACACGGGCCTGCTTTGCGTTTTTCGCGCTTGCCATTTACCTTGCCCCTCCCTTACTTCTTCTTGTTGGCGATGGTGCGCTTGGGACCCTTGCGCGTACGGGCATTGGTCTTGCTGCGCTGGCCGCGGACGGGGAGACCCTTTCTGTGCCGCAGGCCACGGTAGCTGCCGATCTCGGTCAGCCGCTTGATATCAAGAGCCACGCTCCGGCGAAGGTCACCCTCCACCACGTAGTTCTTGTCGATACAATCTCTGAGCTGCGCTTCCTGCGCTTCGGTGAGATCCTTCACCCGGATATCAGGGTCGATACCCGTCGCCTTCAGGATGTCGCTCGCACTCTTTCTGCCAATGCCGTAAACGTAAGTGAGACCGATCTCAATACGCTTTTCTTTGGGCAAATCAACGCCGGCAATACGTGCCATACTTGTCAATCAATCCTTTCTTCGATTTTCGGGTTAACCCTGTCTCTGCTTATGCTTGGGGTTTTCGCAAATCACCATGACTCTGCCCTTGCGCTTGATGATCTTGCACTTTTCGCACATGGGCTTGACGGAAGGCCTGACTTTCATGGATAAAACCTCCTATTATTTGCTACGCCATGTTATCCTGCCGCGGGTCAGATCGTAGGGTGACATCTGTACCGTTACTTTGTCGCCGGGCAGAATACGGATGAAATTCATCCTGAGCTTACCGGAAATGTGGGCAAGAATGGTATGCCCGTTGCCGATATCGACGGTGAACATCGTGTTGGGTAGGGATTCTACTACCGTGCCTTCCAGTTCGATGACGTCGTCCTTAGCCAAATTACGTCCCTCCCTGATCTATTGATCGTTGCAGCAGCCGGCGCGGTAGGCCCCGAGGGCCCGTCTGATGGCCGCATCGGTGTTTGCCGCCTGCAGTGCGGCCTTCACGGCCGCATACTCGCTTTCCGGCAGGATTTCAACATGCTTCCGGTTCTTTCGCTTCGGAGCGGACAGCTTGTGATAGCGCCCGTCCGTCAGGAGCGCTGTTTTCTCTGTGAGCTCAAGGATCACATACAGCGTCCCTTTATCGTGACCCGCGCCCGAACGGGCAAGTCCCACAGTTTCAGCCATGGAACCCGTCTCCGTCGATGGGCGTCAGGATCTCGGGATCTCCGTTTGTGATGAGGATCGTGTTCTCGTAGTGGGCGGAGGGCTTTCCGTCCTCCGTGACCACCGTCCATCCGTCGCTGAGGACGCGGACGGCTGCCACTCCCAGATTGACCATGGGCTCAACGGCCAGGGTCATCCCCGGCATCAGCCGGGGGCCGCGGGCGGGCTTGCCGAAATTCGGCACTTCCGGCTCCTCGTGCATCTGGGTCCCGATGCCGTGACCCACAAACTCCCGCACCACCGAGAAGCCGTGCGCCTCCACATAAGCCTGAATGGCGTGGGAGATGTCCGACACCCGGTAGCCCACACGGGCAAAACGGAGTCCTTCAAAAAAGCTTTCTCTGGTAACCTGGATCAGTCTTTTGTCTTCGGCCGAAGCCTCCCCCGCCACGTAAGTAGCGGCGCAGTCGCCGTGGTAGCCGTCAATGAAGGCTCCCACATCCACGCTGACGATGTCTCCCTCGCGGATCTTCCGCCCACCGGGGATCCCGTGGATCACCTGATCGTTGATCGAGATACAGATGCTGGCGGGATAACCCTGGTAGCCGAGGAAGGAAGGCTTGGCACCCTGACTGACGATGAAGTCATGGACCGCCTTGTCGATGGCTTTCGTGCTTGCGCCGGGCTTCACCATTTCCCCTGCCAGAGCACGGGCAGCCGCGGTAATTCTTCCTGCCCGGCGCATCGCTTCGACATTCCGGCCCGTTTTCAGGGAGATCACTTCAGACTCTCCAGTGCCCGGACCAGCTTCTCCGAGGTTTCTTCAACGCTGGCGGTGCCGTCCACGCTCAGGAGCTTGCCCTGCTTGGCGTAGTAGCCAATGATGGGCTCCGTCTGCTCATGGTAGACCGCAAGACGCTGCCGCACGGTTTCGGGCTTGTCATCCTCGCGGATGGCCAGCTTGTCGCCGCACTTGTCGCAGATGCCTTCCTCCTTGGGAGGATTTGCTTCCACGTGATAGGTGGCGCCGCACTTGAGACAGACGCGGCGGCCGCCCATACGCTTTTCAATGGCGGAATCGTCCACTTCCAGAGAGATGGCAGCGTCAATGACAACACCCATCTTGTCGAGCATTTCGGCCTGCACCAGCGTACGGGGAACCCCGTCCAGAATGCAGCCGTCGCCCAGGTCGTGGCTTTCCAGATAATCTTTTACGATGCCGATGATCACGTCATCGGGCACGAGCTGGCCTTTGTCCATGTACGCCTTGGCGTTCAGGCCCACGGGCCGCTCTTCGGCGATGGCAGTGCGCAGGATGTTGCCGGTGGACAGGGTGGTCACACCCAGCTTCTTTCCCAGCACTTCCGCCTGGGTGCCTTTGCCCGCACCCGGAGGTCCCAGCATGATAATGGTCATTTCTTACCTCCCGCTCAGTCCAGGAAGCCCTTGTAGTGCCGCATGAGCATCTGGTTTTCCAGAGTCTGCACGATCTCAATGGCCACGCCCACCACAATGATGATGGAGGTGCCGCCAAGGCTGATGCCCGCCGACTGGGTGACGCCGCTGAAGGCGATGGGCAGGGCAGCGATGACGCCCAGGTAGATGGAACCAAAGAGGGTGATGCGGTTCAGGACCTTGGCAATAAACTCGCTGGTGGGGCGGCCGGGGCGATAGCCCGGGATGAAGCCGCCGTTCTTCTTCAGGTTGTTGGCCACTTCCACGGGGTTAAACTGGATGGTGGCATAGAAGTAACCGAAGGCGATGATGAGCAGGAAATAGAAGATCATATAGGGCACACCGTCGGTGTCCAGGAAGTTCAGCAGACCTGCCCAGAAGGAACCCGCCTTGGGGGTCCGCAGGAAGGAGGCGATGGTCGCCGGCAGGGACGCGATGGACTGGGCGAAGATGACGGGCATGACACCGGACATGTTCACCTTCATGGGAAGGTGGGTGCTCTGGCCGCCGTACATTCTTCTGCCGACCACGCGCTTGGCATACTGGACGGGGATGCGCCGTTCTGCATTGCTGACGAACACGATGAGAACGATGATGAGCGCCACACCGATGACGATGCCGATGAAGCCCACCACGCTCAGAGAGCCGGCAAACAGGTTGCGGAACACGTTGTAAACCGCACTGGGGAGCCGGGACACGATGCTGGCAAACAGGATGATGGAGATGCCGTTGCCAAGACCGAACTCGGTGATCTGCTCACCCAGCCACATCAGCAGCGCAGCGCCGGCCACGAAGCTGAAGATAATGACGATGGCGGCCCAGAAGCCCTCACCGGAAGCGGCCAGCAGGCCGTTGTTGCGGATGAGGAGGTAGTAGGCAGTGCCCATGATGAGGCCGATAACCACCGTGGCGTAACGGGTGATGGCAGTGATCTTGCGCCGACCTTCCTCGCCGCCCTCTTTGCTGAGGCGCTCAAGGGCGGGGATGGCGATGCAGAGGAGCTGAATGATGATGCTGGAGTTGATATAGGGCTGGATGCTCAGGGCGAACAGGGTCGCCGTAGAGAACGCGTTGCCCGACATCATGTTGTACAGGCCCAGGACGGTGTTCTGCAGGCTGGAGAAATAGCTCTGCAGGAGCTGGCTGTCGATATAAGGTACGGGCACCGCATTACCAACGCGGTACAGAAGAATGATGAACAGCGTGAACCAGATCTTCTTGCGCAGTTCCTCTATCTTCCAGGCGTTCCTGAATACCTGAAACACTTACACCACCTCGGTCTTTCCGCCCGCCGCCTCGATTTTCTGCTTCGCAGTCTCGGAAAACGCGGAGGCGCAGACCGTCAGTTTCTTGGTGATCTCACCGTTGCCAAGGATCTTCACGCCGTACTTGCACTTGCTGAGGATGCCGGCGGCCAGCAGGGCCTGGGCATCGACGGTGGCGCCGTCTTCAAAGCTGTTGAGCACGGAGACGTGGACAGATTCCAGAGGCTTGGCAAAAATGTTGTTGAAGCCGCGCTTGGGGACACGGCGAGCCAGAGGCATCTGGCCGCCTTCGAAGCCGGCCCGGACGCCGCCGCCGCTGCGAGCCTTCTGGCCCTTGTGGCCACGACCGGCGGTCTTGCCGTTACCGGTGCCGGGGCCTCTGCCCTTACGCTTGGCGACCTTGGTGGAGCCGGGCGCGGGGCTCAGTTCGCTGATTTTCATGCCGTACCCTCCTTATTCTTCGGTGACCTGAAGCAGGTAGCCGATCTGGGCGACCTTACCTCTGGTCTGCGCGTTGTCGGGCTGCACGGTCTCGTTGCCGATCTTCCGGAGCCCCAGGGACTGGGCAGTGGCAATGTGCTTATCCAGTCTGCCGTTGAGGCTCTTCACGAGCTTGATTCTAAGATTAGCCATTTGTCAGCCCTCCTCAACCCAGAATTTCTTCGGGGGTCTTGCCGCGGGTCTTGGCGACCTGCTCCACGTCGCGGAGGCTGGTCAGACCCTGCATGGTGGCAGCAACCACGTTGTTGGGGTTGTTGCTCCGCAGGCACTTGGTACGAATGTTCTTGATGCCGGCGGCTTCCACCACCGCACGCACCGCGCCGCCGGCGATGACGCCGGTGCCTTCGGGGGCGGGCTTCAGCAGGACACGGCCGGCGCCGAAGGCACCGGTGACTTCATGGGGAATGGTGCTGCCCTTCAGGGTGATCTTCACAAGGTTCTTCTTGGCATCGTCGATGCCCTTGCGGATCGCTTCGCTGACTTCGCTGGCCTTGCCGTGGCCGCAGCCGACCCGGCCCTTCTCATCGCCCACGACGCAGAGGGCGGAGAACTTCATGACACGGCCGCCCTTCACGGTCTTGGAGACGCGGTTCAGGGAAACGACCTTTTCAACGAACTCAGACTGAACTTCTTCCCGGGGAGCTCTGTTGTTATTGTAAGCCATTTTCGTAACTCCTTCCGTCAGAACTGCAGGCCGCCCTCACGGGCGCCTCCGGCCAGAGCCTGCACGCGGCCGGTGTAGACATAGCCGCCGCGGTCGAACACCACGGTCTCAATGCCCTTGGCCTTGGCGCGCTCGGCGACCAGCTGACCAATCTTCTTGGCCGCTTCGATGTTGCCGCCGTAGCTCTCGAATTCCTTCTCGACGGAGGAAGCGGAAACCAGAGTGTTTCCGTTGACGTCGTCGATGATCTGTGCGTAGATGTGGCTCAGGCTGCGGAACACGCAGAGCCGGGGCCGCTCGGGCGTACCGGAAATCTTCGCCCGCACTCTCTTGTGGCGCTTCAGGCGCTGCGCCTTCGTATCAGGTCTCTTAATCATCTCAGGTACACCTCCTTATTACTTACCGGTCTTGCCTTCCTTGCGGCGGATCACTTCGTCAGCATACTTGATGCCCTTGCCCTTGTAGGGTTCGGGGGGACGCTTCTTGCGCACATCCGCTGCGAACTGACCGACCTTCTGCTTGTCAGGCCCGTGGATGATGATCT
>JAZSQG010000197.1:0-2230 GCA_045537855.1 Oscillospiraceae bacterium | reverse complement strand
CTGCTGGCCTTCTGCGTGCCGGTCTCTCTGCCGGTCTGGATGCTCATCGAGGGCGATTTCTTCGCCATCGTGCTGGTCAAGCAGCTCTTCGGCGGAATCGGCAAAAACTTCATGAATCCTGCTCTGGCGGCCCGGGCCTTCCTCTTCTCCTGGCCCGTAGCCATGACCACCTGGCCCGCGCCCCTGCGCTATGAGGGCTTTTTCCGCCTTTCTGCGGTGGACGCGGTCACCGCCGCCACCCCCCTGGCCAGCCTGGCCGAGGGGAGCCTTCCCCAGGGCGTCAGCCTGCTGCAGGCCTTCGTGGGGCAGGTGGGCGGCTCCATGGGTGAAGTGAGCAGCTTTGCCCTGCTGCTGGGCGGCATCTACCTGCTGGTGCGCCGGGTCATCAACCTGCGCATCCCCCTGAGCTATCTCCTCACGGTGGCCGTGCTCAGCTTCCTTTTCCCCCGGGGCTGCGAGCGGGGCATCTGGATGCTCTGGCAGCTTCTCAGCGGCGGCGTGATGTTGGGCGCCATCTTCATGGCCACGGACTATGTTACCAGTCCCGTCAACCCCAGGGCCCAGCTGGTCTACGGCGTGGGCTGCGGCCTGCTGACGGTGTTTATCCGCTATTTCGGCTCCTATGTGGAGGGCGTGAGCTATTCCATCCTCATCATGAATGCTACGGTGTGGCTGCTGGATAAGGCCTTCCCCGGTCCCCGCTTCGGCGTGGTTCGGGCCAAAAAGGAGAAGAAGGAGGCGGAGCAGGCATGAGCGAAAAGAAACAGGGCTTCACCTTCGATAAAAGCATTATCCTGCTCACCGTGACGCTGCTGGCCTTCTGCGTGGTGGTGGCCGGTCTTCTGGGTCTGGTGAATGACGTGACCAAAGACCCCATCGCCGCCCATCAGGCGGAAAAGACCGCCCGGGCCATGCGGGAAGTGCTGGAAGCAGAGGAGTATGTGCCCCTCAGCTATACCGGCTCCGACCCCGCTGTCCAGTCCGTCCACCGGGCGGGGGACAAGGGGCTTGTCATCACCGTGACCCCCAGCGGCTTCGGCGGCACCATCAACATGGTGGTGGGCGTGGACGCCCAGGGCGTTGTCACCGGCGTGAGCATCGTGTCCATGAGTGAAACTTCCGGTCTTGGCGCCAACGCCTCCCGGGAGAGCTTCCGCAGCCAGTATGTGGGCCGGAGCGGCAGCGTGGCCCTGCGCAAGCAGGGCGGCGAAATTGACGCCCTTACCGGCGCCACCGTTACATCCACTGCCGTCACGGCGGGGGTCAATTCCGCCCTGGCCGCAGCGGCGGCCTGTCAGTGAGGAAGGAGGGCAGTATGGACATCAAAAAACAGTTTCGAGACGGACTTGTGAGCAATAACCCGGTGCTGGTGCAGCTGCTGGGCATGTGCTCCACCATGGCCATTTCCACCACACTGTTCAACGGGCTTGGCATGGGCGTCAGCGTCATCATCATCCTTATTTGCTCCAATGTGGTCATTTCCCTGCTTCGGAAGATCATTCCCGACAAGATCCGCATCGCCTGCTACATCGTGGTGGTGGCCGGCTTTGTCACCATCGTGGACCTGCTGCTGCAGGCCTTCCTGCCGGATCTTTCCGAGAGTCTGGGCGTGTTTATTCCCCTGATCGTGGTCAACTGCATCATCCTTGCCCGGGCGGAGGCCTTTGCCTCCCGCAACGGCGTCCTGGCCAGCGCGCTGGACGGACTGTTTCAGGGCGTGGGCTATACCCTGGTGCTGGTGGCCATGTGCATCATCCGGGAATTTCTCGGCAACGGCACCTTCGGCGGCGGTCTGCTGGGCCCGGATCAGGGCGGCATCCGCATCCTGCCCGAGGGCAGCGGCGCCATGCTCCTGATCCTGCCTGTGGGCGGTTTTCTGGTGCTTGGCGTCCTCATCGCCCTGACCCAGCACCTGCGCAGCCGCAGCGAAGCGAAGAAGGCGGTGACGAAATGAATTTTACCGGTCTTGTTTCCATCGCACTTGGGGCGATCCTCATCGAAAACTTCATTTTCTCCCAGTTTCTGGGCATCTGCCCCTTCATGGGCGTTTCCAAAAAGACGGATACGGCCCTGGGCATGGGCGTGGCGGTCATCTTTGTCATGACGGTGGCCTCCGTGTTCTGCTGGTTTGTCAATGAGCTGCTGCTTATTCCTCTGAATCTGCAGTACATGCAGACGGTGGCCTATATCCTGGTCATCGCCGCCCTGGTGCAGTTTGTGGAGCTCTTCC
>JAZSQG010000095.1:0-3085 GCA_045537855.1 Oscillospiraceae bacterium | reverse complement strand
AACCCCGCCTTCCGCCGCCAGGGCCGGGGGAGGCGGGGGTTGAGTCTGTCGAAAAACCATGATAAAGGCTTGCGCGACAGAGCAGCGGGGGATGTGTGCAGGGGGCAAAGGGCCCCCTGCACGTTTTATCCCTGGGTTATTCAAACTTCTGCGGAAGTTTGAATAACCTGCTTCAGCGTGTCGAAACACTTTTTCGACACGCTGAAGCGCGCAGGCTTTTGCCTGCGGGCTTCTTTACGGATACCGCGATTTCGCTGCTCTCACGCCTGCACGATCGGGCCGTGTGGCCATTCTCCGAATGCAGGTCTCATCTATCTGACTGCTCTTCGAAACCGGCCTGATGGCACGTCCGATCCGGTATCCGATGCTAGTATATGCCCGATGGGGAAGAATACTCCGGAAAAATCTGCGCGGCGGAAATTTGTTCCCGCCGCGCAGCAATTCATGTTTTATTTCCGCTCGATGGCGCGCTTGGCAGCCTCGACGATGTGTTCCGCGGTGAGGCGGTACTCCTGCCGGAGGAAAGCCTCCGTGCCCACCTGGCCGAAGCGGTCGTCGGTGCCCACCATTTCCATGGGGACGGGCACGGTCTTTGCCACGGCTTCCGCCACGGCGCCGCCCAGACCGCCCAGCGTGTTATGGTTCTCGGCGGTGACGATGGCACCGGTCTCCTCGGCGCACCGGGCGATGAGCTCGGTGTCGATGGGCTTCCAGGTGAACATATCCACCACCCGGACGCTGACGCCCTCTTCTGCCAGAGCTTCGGCAGCCTTCAGCGCTTCGGCCACCATGATGCCGCTGGCGATGACGGTGACATCCGTACCGGTGCGCAGGACATTGCCCTTGCCGATCTCAAAGGTGCTGCCCTCTTCGTAGATCCCCACGGCGTTCTTCCGGGCCATGCGGATGTAGTACACGCCGTAGACATCCGCCAGCTGGCGGGTGATGTCCGCCATGCACACGGGGTCGCAGGGCTCGATGAGGGTGATATCGGGAATGGCGCGCAGGACGGCCATATCCTCAAAAGGCATGTGGGTGCCGCCGTTGTAGGCAGCGGTGACGCCGGGGTCGGAGCCGATGATGCGTACATTCAGCTTGGCATAGGCGGCGGAAATGAAGATCTGGTCGCAGACACGCCGGGAGGCGAAGGGACCGAAGCTGTGGCAGAAGGGGACCTTTCCGGTGAGGGACAGGCCGGCAGCCACGCCGATCATATTGGCTTCCGCAATACCGCACTGGATGGCCTGCTGGGGATAGGCCTTGAAGAAGGGCTTCATGCCGCTGGAGCCCACCAGGTCGGCGTCCAGGGCGACGATGTCCTTCCGGGTCTCGGCCAGCTGCATCAGGGTGTTGCAGTAGGCGTCCCGCATCAGGGTCTCGGCGGTTTTCAGTTCGGCTTTCAGTTTAAACATCTCTCGCTCCCTCACTTTCCCAGTGCTTCACGGGCCTGCGCCAGAACGGCTTCGGCCTTTTCCAGCGCTTCTTCCATCTGCTCGGGCTTGAAGTTGATGTGGTGGTTGGAGAGAATGCCCTCGGCAAAGGAGCAGCCGTTGCCCTTGCGGGTCTTCATCACGATGGCGCAGGGGCCGTCGGTATAAGCCTTGGCTTCGCTGAAGGCCTGATACAGGGCGGGGATGTCATGGCCGTCGCAGTCGATGACCTTCCAGCCGAAGGCGGCCATCTTCTGGCCCACATCGCCCAGGTCCATGACATCGGCGGTGTAGCCGTCCAGCTGCTGGCCGTTGACATCGATGAGGGCAACGAGGTTGCCCAGCTTCATCTGGTTGGCAAAGAGGAAGCCTTCCCAGTTCTGGCCTTCGTCCAGCTCGCCGTCACCGATAATGACCCAGGTCTGGCTGTCGCGGCCGTCCATGCGGTCGCCCAGTGCCACGCCGCAGGCGGCGCTGATGCCCTGACCCAGGCTGCCGGTGGTCATGTCGATACCGGGGGTCTTGTTGCGGTCGGTGTGGCTGGGGAGGCGGCCGCCGCCCTGGTTCAGCTCCCGGAGCATGCTCTCGGGGAAGAAGCCCTTCATGGCGAGGGTGGCGTACACGGTGGGGCCGGCATGGCCCTTGGAAACGATCAGCTTGTCCCGGTCGGCCCAGTTGGGCTGCTTGGGATCGTAGCGGAGGAATTCGCCGTACAGCAGGGCAATGGCCTCCACGATGCTCATGGCACCGCCGATGTGGCCGAAGCCGATATGGCCGAAGGTCTTCAGGGTGCGCACGCGGATATCCTCCGCCAGGACCCGAAGCTCCCGATAGCGAATGTCGTTCTGCAACATGCTCACTTCCTTCAAACTTTTAACTTAAAACTCGATTCTCTTGGAGATATAGTCCGTCAGCTCTGCGATGGGAATGCGGACCTGCTCCATGCTGTCACGCTCCCGGACGGTGACGCAGCCGTCGGTCTCGCTTTCGAAGTCGAAGGTGACACAGAAGGGGGTGCCGATCTCGTCCTGGCGGCGGTAGCGCTTGCCGATGCTGCCCGCTTCGTCATAGTCGCACATGAAGTGCTTGCTCAGCTGGGCGTAAATTTCCTGGGCCTTGGCGCCCAGCTTCTTGCTCAGAGGCAGGATGGCGCACTTGTAGGGAGCAAGGAAGGGGTGCAGGCGCAGCACGGTGCGCACATCGTTCTTCTCGGGGTCCACCACTTCTTCGTCGTAAGCATCCACCAGGAAGGCCAGGGCCACGCGGTCGGCGCCCAGGGAGGGCTCGATGACGTAGGGGATGTAGCGGGTGTTCTTCTCCTGGTCGAAGTAGCTCATCTCCTGGCGGGACTCGGTCTGATGCTGGGTCAGGTCGTAGTTGGTGCGGTCGGCAACGCCCCACAGCTCGCCCCAGCCGAAGGGGAAGAGGTACTCAAAGTCCGTGGTGGCCTTGGAATAGAAGCTCAGCTCCTCGGGGCTGTGATCCCGCAGACGCAGGCAGTCATCGTTCATGCCCAGGTTCAGCAGCCACTGGTGGCAGAAGTTGCGCCAGTAGTTGAACCACTCCAGGTCGGTGTCGGGCTCGCAGAAGAACTCCAGCTCCATCTGCTCGAATTCGCAGGTGCGGAAGGTGAAGTTGCCCGGGGTGATCTCGTT
>JAZSQG010000044.1:0-1856 GCA_045537855.1 Oscillospiraceae bacterium | reverse complement strand
AGATTGAGAGAGTACTGCAGTGCAGTGCTCTCTCTTTTTTCGTATGTTTAAGCGGAGGAGGAGTGGATATGCCCATCATGCAGGGTTTGGAGTGGACTTTTGACACCGTGGCTGACACATACGGTAAAATGCGTCCGGGCTATGTGGATGCGCTGTATGAGATGCTGTTTGCGTATCAGCCTGAGGGGGAGGACAGCTGCGTGGCAGAAGTGGGCAGCGGCGCCGGGCAGGCTACCGAAGCGCTGCTGCGGACAGGCTGCGCTCTGACGGCGGTGGAATACGGGCCGCAGTTTTCAAGTCTGCTGAAAGAGAAATTCCGGCAGTACCCAAAGTTTTCGGTGATTACGGCCAAGTTTGAAGATATGTTTTTTGAAGACAATGCCTTTGATCTGGTATTTTCCGCCTCTGCCTTTCACTGGGTTCCGGAGAAAATCGGCTATGAAAAGGTGCGTTCCATGCTGAAGCCCGGCGGTGCGTTTGCCCGTTTTGCCAACCACCCCTACCGCGCCTGGGGAAATCCTGCCCTGGGGGAACGCATCGACGATCTGTATGCTGCATTTTATAATCCCTTCCACAACAGACAGCGGACGGTGATCCGGGAATACAGCGAAGAAGAGGCGGCAAGCCTTGCATCCGTGGCGGAGCAGTACGGGTTCCGGGATATCCGCTATGCGCTCTTTTACCGGGAGCGCATCTTCAGCAGCAGGGAATATATTGCGCTTCTGGGGACTTATTCGGACCATATCGTCCTGCCGGAGCAGCTTCGGAGCGAGTTTTTTGCACAGATTGAAGAGGCAATCGAGGCAAATGGCGGCAGCATCACGGTGCGGGATACCATCGACCTGCAGCTGGCAAGAAAGTAAGGGATATGATAAAACGCTCCCCATGACCGGGTCATGGGGAGCGTTTGTCTGCAATGCAGGAAAATGTTCAGAGGCGTTTTTTCAGCAGGGGGCGGAGGTCCTTTTCAAACAGGCCGTGCTGTCTGCAGTACCAGTACAGCTTTCTGGTCCCGGCGATTTTGAAGCGCCCTTCGGCTTCGCTCTCGGGATAGAGCTTATAGAGCAGCACCGTGCGGTCCGTGAGGGCCGCAAAAAAGGAGATGCTGTGCTGCCTGGTCATTTCATGCCTGCAGAGTACATAGAATTCATCCTCGGAGATTTCTGCCTCAATGTCGTGCTCCGGGTCCGGCTTCGCCGCAGTAAGCGCCGGCAGGGTAAGGCCGCAGCAAACAATGTCGGCTTCGCCGCTGCTGAAAACGGTGTTGCCGCAGACGGGGCAGACATGGATGCGGGTGCGGAGCATATTGGCGCTGCGGTTGGTGTTGCTGCTGCCGCTGCTGCCGGTGAGCAGCTCCGAAACGGAGACGTCCAGCAGCTCTGCCAGCGGGGTCAGGAGGCTGATATCCGGCATGCCCTTTCCTGTCTCCCATTTTGACACGGTTTTGTCGCTGATGTTCAGGGCATCCGCAAGCTCCCGCTGGGTCAGCTTCTTGCGCTGCCGCATCCGCCGGATGGCGCTTCCCGTATTGTGCTGATTCAATGTATCCACCGTCCTTTGCTTTCAGCATACAACAAAGAGCGGCATAATACTACCTACGATTCGTAGAATCATCTGGCATATGCAGGAATGCTTGGTTGACAGGGGAGAGAAAGTCGGCTAAACTGCTGCCATTATAAAAAGACTGTTCCAAACAGGAATAGCGCCGGAGGTATGACATGGATATCAAAGAAAAAATCATGGAACTGGTAGAGAAAATCCAGAATGACAAGGAGCTTCTGGAAAAGTTCCGCACCGCGCCCATCCCCACGGTGGAAGCCCTGCTGGGCGTGGATCTGCCCGACGATACCATTCAT
>JAZSQG010000258.1:0-9154 GCA_045537855.1 Oscillospiraceae bacterium | reverse complement strand
CAAAAAGATAGAAGCCCCACAGGATTTCAAAGTCCTGTGGAGCCTTTTCCTATGCCCTTTCCGGTATTTTGACAAAGGTGGATTGGTTTAGCAAAAAAGGAAAAATGGAAGGCGGGCAGAGCACAAAACAGCGGAGGCCGGATGGCCTCCGCTGCTGTATTTTGCAAATTTACTTCAGATACTTGTCCAGGAAGCCGAACACCCGCTCGGTGCAGGCGGGGGTCAGGAACACGGGGTCGCCGTGGAGGGCGCCGGGGTAAACCTCCAGTTCGGCCCGTTCTTCACCGCAAACTTCCCGCACCCGGTCCACCAGTTCCAGAGATGCCTTGTAGGGCACGATCTGGTCGGCATCGCCGGTAAGGATGAGGACGGGGGGCATGGTCTTGCTCACATAGCTCTTGCAGTTGGTGAGATAGCCCAGAGCCACATTCTGGCGGGTGTCGCCGCCGGCGAACATGTCGGCAAAGTTAAAGACCTCCGTGGCGCCGGGGAAGGGGCCCATATCGAAGCTGAACTGGGCCTGCATACCCAGATCATACACGCCGAAGAAACCAATGGCGGCCTGCACGCGGCTGTCCTGCTCATAGTCATAATCCGGGCCTTCGAAGGCGGGAATGTCCTGGGTTGCGGCGGCAAAGAGGGCATGATAGCCGCCGGCGGAGTCACCGGCCACGGCAAGACGCCGGGGATCGATGCTGTAGGCAGTGGCATTCTTCTTCAGGAAGCGGATGGCGGCCTTGAAGTCAAACACCGGCAGGGGGAACACGCCCTCGGGCAGGAGCCGCTGATCCACACTGACCACGGCGTAGCCACGGCGGAGACCTTCGGCCACATGGAGCATCTGGGTGTCACGCTTATTGCCGCCCACGAAGGCGCCGCCGTGAATGTAGATCACCGCAGGGAAGGGGCCCTCCCCTTCCAGGGGCAGGTAAATATCCAGACTCTGGCTGGGATGGCTGCCGTAAGCCTGGTCCAGGAACTTGCGGGGGATGCGGCTCACATCCATCAGGGTTTCCATGGGGTTATCAGAGGGAATCACAGAAAAGAGATCCATAGTTTGCCTCCCATAAATTAGTTTTTCTTCATTCTACCAGTTCCGGCGGCAAAAAGAAAGATAAAGTACGAAACTTTTTCCCAAGCCCCGCCAAGAAAAAGCCTGCGCGGAAGTCCCGCGCAGGCCTTTATCATGATTTTTTGACAGACTAAAGCCTGCGCGGAATTTCCGCGCAGGCTTTTCAGGAATTCACAGGGTCAAAACGGCTCAGCCGTTCTTCTCCACGGGAAGATGCTTCTCCAGGAAATCGGCCACGTCCTCCATCTCGTCGAAGTCCACATCTTCGATGTGGCCCTGGTCGACGCTGGCGGCCACTTCCTGCCGGATGGGCAGACGGGCCAGGATGGGCAGACCGTACTTCTGGGCGGTCTCTTCCAGACGGCTCTCGCCGTAGATATAGTGCTTCTCGCCGCAGGCGTGGCACTTGAACCAGGACATGTTCTCCACCAGGCCAAGGATGGGCACATCCATCATCTGGGCCATCTTCACGGCCTTGGCCACGATCATGCTCACCAGATCCTGAGGCGTGGTGACCACGATGATGCCGTCCACGGGCAGGGACTGGAAAATGGTCAGGGGCACATCGCCGGTTCCGGGAGGCATGTCCACGAACATGTAGTCCACGTCTTCCCAGATGACCTCGGTCCAGAACTGCTTGACGGTGTTGCCCACGATGGTGCCGCGCCAGACAACGGGATCGGTCTCATCGTCCAGGAACAGGTTCAGAGACATGATCTTGATGCCGCCGCCGGTCTTGGTGGGCAGGATGCCCAGGGCATTGGCCTGCGCCCGGGAGTGAACGCCGAAGCTCATGGGGATGGAGGGACCGGTCATATCCGCGTCCAGCACACCCACTTCATAGCCGCGGCGCTTCATCAGCACCGCAGACATGCTGGTGACGAGGCTCTTGCCCACGCCGCCCTTGCCGCTGACAACGCCGATCACCTTGCGGATCCGGCTCAGCTGATGGGGAGCAGCCTTCAGGTCTTCCTGACCGCCGCAGCCACCGCCGCAGCTGTCACAACTGCCGCCGCAGCTGTCGCAGCCGCCGTCGCAGCCACAGTCACAGTCTTCTTCTTCCACGATTTCGTAGCCGAAGTCTTCGTTCTGATTGCTCATAGCGATCTCTGCTTTGCCTTCTGCAGTGATGCGGGGCAAAGCGACTCCTTTTCTTTTTATTTTTTGCCTTTGGCCTTACGCCTCCAGCATGCCTTCCACGCAGCGGACCACGTCGCCCACAGTCTTCAGCTCGGCGATCTTGTCGTCTTCGATGGTGACGGCAAATTCGTCTTCCAGAGACATCATCATTTCCACAACGTCCAGAGAGTCGGCGCCCAGGTCGCCCACGATGTCCGTATTTTCCGTGATGCTGCTTTCATCAATGCCAAACTGCGTGGCAATGATCTCTCTCAGCTTCTCATACACCATAGTTGTTTCCTCCAGATATCCGTGCTATACGATGTGCGTTCAGCTTACGCATTCTTCTCGCTGCGGCGGGCCTTGCCATAGGCCACCACCACGCGGCGGTTAGGCTCGCTGCCGGTAGAAAAGGTGCTGATCTCCTCATAGTCCTGCAGGGCGGTATGGATGACATGCCGCTCATAGGAATTCATGGGTTCCAGCGTCATATTCTTGCGGTACTTGATGACCTTGGCGGC
Organism: Oscillospiraceae bacterium; assembly: GCA_045537855.1. Lineage (GTDB taxonomy): Bacteria > Bacillota > Clostridia > Oscillospirales > Oscillospiraceae > UBA1774. The sequence goes on along the minus strand of JAZSQG010000258.1, from coordinate 6,442 downwards.
CACCTTGTAGGCCAGACTCTTCAGGCTTTCTTCCCGCTTGGCCCGGTAATCCTCTGCGTCCACGCTGATGTGGGTGCGGCCGGACTGCCCACGGTTGACCACAAAGCCGGTGAGATGCTGGATGGCGTCCAGGGTCTCGCCCCGGCGGCCGATGAGCATACCCAGCTTTTCGCCGGTCAGGTTGATAACCAGCCCGTCGGCGCCCTTGTCCTCCACCACGGGGACCGCATCGGAGCCAAGGCGCTCCAGCAGGCCCTTCAGGAAGGCTTCCGCCTTTTCGGCGCCGGTCTCCACCACTTCGTAGCTTACCTTCACCTTCGCGGGGGACGCGCCGATGCCAAGGAAGCCGGACTTGGCGCGCTCCAGCACCTCCACGGAGACCTCTTCCCGGCTCATACCAAGCTGGCTGAGGGCGGAAGCAATGGCCTCGTCTTCCGTTTTCCCGATTGCTTCAATCGATTTCAGCATAGTTTTTATTCTTCTCCATTAGACGCGCCTTCGCCGCCTTCGCTGACAGCTTCACCCTCGGTGACAGCCAGCACTTCGGCTTCCGACGCCATTTCCATCGGTTCCGCCTCTTCAAAAGCGGCGTCCGACAGAGCCTCCTGCGGCTCTTCGGGGATCACATAGTTGGGATCAAAGCGCTGGGGCACATAGGCACGGCCCCGGGCATAGGGACGGTCGCCCACCTGAGAGGGATTCACTTCCTCCCGCTTCTCCTTCCGGGGAGCGTGGACGGCCTGCCACTCGGCTGCCTTCTGCTCGGCCTTCTGCCGCTCGCTCTTGGCCACCTTGCGCTTGCTGGTGTTGGGGTTGACCACGGTGGCACCCTCGGCACGCAGGCGCTCGGTCTCCTGGCGCTTGCGGTCCAGCTCTTCCTGGCGGGCCTTGAGCCGGGCGGCGCGATCGGCATCCTCCGCGTCCAGCTGCTTGTTGAAAATCTTGGTGAGAATGACGTCCTGGATGATCTGGCACACCGCAGTGGCGATCCAGTACAGACCCAGGGCGCCGGGCATGATGAAGCCGATCCAGAGGCTCATCAGAGGCATCATCAGCATCATGCTCTTGTTGGTGCTGCCCGCATCTCCGGCGGCGGGGTTCATCTCGGTACTGAGCTTGCTCTGCAGGACGCTCAGGCCGGCGGAGATGATGGGGATGAGAAACAGGCCCAGCTGGGGCCAGATGGGAGCGCCGTCGGCGCCAAAGGTCCAGAAGCGGAAGCTGGGCTGAACGCTCAGGTCCAGACCCAGGAAGCTGTAATCCACGACCTGCAGCTTTTCGCTCAGATGGGCAAAGCGCTCAAAATGCTGGGCGATGAACTGGGATTCGTAGATCTGGGAATAGGCAGCGCTCTGGGCGTTGGCAGGGTTGGTGTAACCCATGGCGTACAGAACGTTCTGGATCTTCTCATAGGCTTCCGCGGAAACGCCCATCATCATGGTGATGGGGAAGCGGATGGCCCGGTACAGCGCCAGCAGGATGGGGAAGGGCAGCAGGGACCAGAGGCAGCCGCTCATGGGGTTGATCTTCTCTTCCTTGTAGAGCTTGGCCACTTCTTCCTGATACTTCTGCTTATTGCCCTCGTATCTCGCCTCCAGCTCCTTCAGATAGGGAGTGAAGCGGGAGGAACGCATCATGCTCTTCTTACTCTTGGCAGAGAAATACAGAAGAACCACCTTCACCACCAGGGCAAACAGGAAGATGGCAACGCCGTAGTTCTTTGTCAGATTGTAAAGGGACATGAGCAGCCAACCAAAGGGTTTGGCAATAAAATCCATTTAAATACTCCTCAGTTGCTACTGTTTCTGTCTTCCGATTTCGGAATTGCGGCAGGTTTCCGCCCTTTACCCGGAAAAATCAGGGAACAGGGTCATAGCCACCCTTATGAAACGGGTGGCAGCGCAAAATTCGCCGGAAAGCCAGCCAGGAGCCTTTGAAAGCGCCGTACTTCTCAATAGCCTCCATGGCATATTCCGAACAGGTTGGGATATAGCGGCAGCACGGCGGCCGCGCGGGGGAAAGGTAACTGCGGTACAGCCGGATGAGCTTCAGAAGCAGCTTCTTCATGATTTGAGAAGCCCCAGTTTGCCTGCGGCACGGAAAAAGTCCGCCTCGATCTCCTGATACGAGACGTCCCTGGCCCGGCTTCTGGCCACTACGACAATGTCCCAGCCTGTGCGGAAGCGGTCTTCCCCCAGACGGTAGATCTCCCGCAGTCTGCGGCGGATGCGGTTGCGGCACACAGCCTTCCCGATCTTTGAGCCCACGGTGATCCCCAGGCGGTTTTCGCTGCTCCCGTTTTTACGGCAATAAATCACCACCACAGGTGCCGCGAAGCTTTTACCCTTCGCATAGGCCCTGCGGAAGGAGCGGTTGCCCTTCAGGGACACTGTCGTCTTCATATTCTTCCGGTCTGCGGGGCTGCCTTACAGGGACAGCTCTTTGCGGCCCTTGGCGCGGCGACGGGCGAGAACCTTGCGGCCGTTGCGGGTGGACATTCTCTTGCGGAAGCCGTGCACCTTGGAGCGCTGACGCTTCTTGGGCTGATAAGTTCTGAACGTGGACATGCTGACACCTCCTGAAATAATAATCATGTACCGGCGGAGTCCGCCGGCGATACTCGACGGCGGCTGGCGGCCGCCGCAGTAAGCATAATGACACAGCCTAGCTATTTTAACCAATGTTGTCCCCGCTGTCAATCGTTTTCTTTCCTTAAAAATACTTTCTCCCGCAAAAAACGGGAAACCGATGCTGCCGCCTCCCCTGCGTGGCAAAAATCCGGCAAGGAATGCTTGCTTTTCCTTCATTTTGGAATTATAATGATATGTCTGATATACGGAAAGGAGGGGATTTCCTTGTCCAGCATGAGAAACGCCCTCAGCAGTCTGCTGGAGAGCAAAAAGTATGCCACCATCCGTGACATCCTCATCACCATGAACGCAGCGGATATCGAGTCCGTGTTTGAAGAGCTTCCGGAGGAGAATCTCCCCCTGCTGTTCCGCCTCCTGCCCAAGGAGCTGGCAGCCGAAACCTTTGTGGAAATGGACCCGGAAGAACAGGAAATGCTCATCAAGGGCTTTTCCGACAACGAACTGAAGGAGATCCTGGACGAACTCTACGCCGATGACGCGGCCGACTTGGTGGAGGAAATGCCTGCCAACGTGGTCAAGCGCATCCTGAATCAGGCAAGTCCCGAGCTTCGCAAGTCCATCAATGAGCTTCTGAAATACCCGGAGGACAGCGCCGGCAGTCTGATGACCACGGAAATGGTCACCCTTCGCCCGGCCATGACGGTGTCGGACGCCATCAAGCGCATCCGGCGCACGGGCTTCGACAAGGAGACCGTCAACAACTGCTACATCACCGATGACCGCCGGCACCTGCTGGGCACCATCAGTATCCGCACCCTGATTTTGGCGGAGGAAGACGAGCTGGTGCAGGACCTGATGGACGAAAACGTCATCAGCGTCGCCACCACCGCCGACCAGGAGGTCGCGGCGGAAATGCTGGCCCGCTATGACTTCACCGCCCTGCCGGTGGTGGATGGGGAACAGCGGCTGGTGGGTATCGTCACCGTTGACGACGCCATCGACGTTCTGAAGGAGGAAGCCACGGAGGACATCGAGCGAATGGCCGCCATGCTTCCCTCCGACAAGCCCTATCTCCGCACCTCCGTGCCGGACCTCTGGCTCAACCGCCTGCCCTGGCTCCTGCTGCTGATGGTGTCCGCCACCTTCACCAGCATGATCCTCAGTTCCTTTGAGGATGCGCTGGCCACCCAGGCGGCCCTGCTGCTTTTCATCCCCATGCTCATGGACACCGCTGGCAACTCCGGCAGTCAGTCCTCCGTCACCGTCATCCGCAGCATGTCGCTGGGGGAACTGAGGCCCTCGGATATACTATCCGTCCTCTGGAAGGAATTCCGGGTCTCCCTCCTCTGCGGCCTGAGCCTGAGCATCGTCTGCTTCGGCAAGATCATGCTGGTGGACCGGCTGCTCATGGGAAATCCCGAAATTACCATCATGGTGACCCTCACGGTGTGCCTGACCCTGCTGCTGACGGTGCTGGTCGCCAAGCTGGTGGGCTGCACCCTGCCGGTGCTGGCCAAGCTGGTGGGCCTGGATCCCGCAGTCTGCGCCAGCCCCTTCATCACCACCGCGGTGGACGCCCTGAGCCTGCTGATCTACTTCTTTGTCGCTTCCAGATTCCTGCCTTTGTAGAACACACAAAAATCCCGCCGGATCACACCCGGCGGGATTTTTCTTTTTCTCACTTTTTCTCAGAAAAATACAATCAGCGCAACGAACTCCACCGCACCCACAAGCCCCATCAGCAGGGCACCCGCGCCCTGAAGCTTGGGGATACGCAGGGGGCTGATAAAGAGGACGGAAGCCAGCAGCAGCAGGGCGGCGCAGGCCCAGAAGCGGACCTGATCGGAAATGAGGCCCAGCAGATAAAAGGCGGGCAGCAGCACCGAAATGCTGGTCACCGGCATGCCGGAATAGGCCGTGCGCTTTTCGCTGGTACGGCTCTGCCGCTCCTCTTCCTCCACATTGAAGTAGGCAAGGCGGATCTGGGCACAGAGTATGTACAGCACCAGCAGCGCGAAGAAGACGCCCCGCATCCCCAGAGCGTAGCAGATGGCGGCAGGCAGCACGCCGAAGCCAACCAGATCACACAGCGAGTCGATCTGAATGCCGAAGCGTTTTTCCGAGGCGCTGCGGTTTTTCTTGGTTCGGGCGATCTTACCGTCAAAGCTGTCCAGCAGACCGGAGCACATCAGGCAAAGCAGTGCAGCATAACTGTTGCCCTCCGCGGCGAGAAAAATCCCCACGACAGAACCCACCAGAGACAGATAGGTGGCGATCACCGTGTAGTCATAGTATCCCAGCACAAAAAATCCATCCATTCCACATGTTTTAGAAATGCTTTGTTATTTCTTTTTATAATTGTATCAGTTTCCGTCCGGCGGCACAAGCTTTTCTTCCAGAAACCAGCTGATAAAAAAGCCCAGCACACAGGCGGCAAGACAAATCGCCCCTTCTCCCGGCCCGGCATAGTGCAGAGGAACGATGGCGATGGTGGTAGCAAGCACGATCCCCAGAATGCCGTGGAAGGCGGCGTTGTAGTGCCTTGCGAACAGGCGGTTCACCAGACGGCTCAGCAGTGCCGCCACGGCGAGGATACCCAGCACCATGGGCAGCACCACCTGCAGGTCCAGCGCGCCAAGACCGGCGGTCATGGGCTCAAAGAGGCCCATGGACATGAGGATGGAGGAGCTGGTCATGCCGGGCACGATCAGGCTCAGGCCCCAGAGGACGCCGCAGAACAGATACCAGAACAGATTGGGCTGCACTCCGGCAGAAAACTCCAGCCGGGTCAGAAGCATCAGGCCCAGCATCAGCACAAAGCAGACGCCCAGAGAGACCCAGGACCCCTTCGAGCGCCCTTCCTTCCCCGCCTCCCGGAACAGGGAGGGCAGCGTACCGCCGATGAGGCCGATAAAGAGCCAGGTGGCGGCATTGGGCTGAAAGGCCATGAGCTTCGAAATCACATCGGCAAAGAGGATAAAACCGGCAAACCAGCCGATGGCTACCGGCAGAAACATGCGCCAGTATTTTTTGAAGCCCTTCAGGGGGGCGGCAAAAAAGTCCATCATGGGCCGGTACAGGCCGAAGACCACGCTGAGCACACCGCCGCTGATCCCCGGCAGGATGGCGCCGCCGCCGATCACCGCGCCCTGCAGCAGCCGGGCCACGAATTTGACCGCCTTTCCGCCCGGGCGGGAAGACTTCTTTTCTTCATGCGCCATAGACAAATCTCTCCCGTATCGCCCGGTCGCCCCGGGCAATGTCTTCTTCCGTGAGGCCGCAGGCGGCAAGGAGCGCACGCTCCCGACGGATGCCCTTCTCCGGCTCCACCCCCACGGCTCCCGCATCGGAACCGGCAGCAATGAGCGCTCCCAGCTCCCGGGCCCGGCGAATGGCCTGCCCCTGACGGCGCAGGGTCTCCTCCGCCACGCCGGGAGTAAAGCCCTCCCGCCCGGCAAAGGCGGCTACTGCCGCCAGGGTGGGGACCCACACCGCCCCGGTCTCCGCCAGCAGGCGAAGCTGGGCTTCCTCCATGAAATAGCCGTGCTCCACGCTGTCCGCCCCCGCTTCCAGGGCGGCGGTGATGGCGTCCGGCCCGTTAACGTGGGCCATGAGCCGCAGACCTTCGCCGTGGACGGTCTTCACCAGCTCCGGCAGCAGATTGAGGTCCAGCCCGCCGCCGCTGAGACCGCCCCAGCGCTGAAAATCCAGAATGCCGGAGATCATCAGCTTGATAAAATCCGCATTTCGAACCTTCGCTTCCCGCACCAGGGCCCGGAAGCCCCCGGCATTGCCAAAGGCGCGGCCCACGATGCTGCCGTACTGCCCCCGGGCATGGAGGGCAAAGATGC
>JAZSQG010000097.1:0-4824 GCA_045537855.1 Oscillospiraceae bacterium | reverse complement strand
TCCCGAAGGTAGTTCTCCTTGCCGTAGAAGATATAGCAGCGGCTCAGTTCCCCGCTTTTCAGCTGCTTTCGCAGCGCATCCGGCTTTAATTCACCCATTGGGATTCCCCCTTTGATAACGTACATAAACGGTCCCGTTTTCATCGGTGCGGTAGATATCCGCGCCGCTGGCGTGCAGGCGCTGCAGCGCCGCATCCGCCGGGAGTCCGTAGGAGTTGTTTCCTGCGGAAATGACGACGGTATCCGGCGCGGTCCGGGCCAGAAGCCGCTGAGAGTTGGAAGAAGCCGAGCCGTGATGTCCGGCGATAAAGAGTTCCAGATCCGGCAGCGCAACACGCTCCAGCAGGCGCAGCTCCGTCTCGCTGTCCGCATCCCCGGTGAGAAGGAAATCAAACTCGTCCATGGTACCCAGCACCATGAGCCCGGCTTCGTTATCCCCTCTTGCACTCAGGGGCGGTATCAGCTGCAGGTGAAGGGCGCCGAAATCTGCCTGTGTCACCGTGTCGGAGACGGTGATGATCTCAACGCCCAGTGCCCGCACTTCCTCCAGAAATGTGGCAGCTTCCTCCGTTTCCGGCGGCGGAGCATAGAGACATCCCACCGGAATACGGCGCATCAGCTCCAGGGCACCGTCAGCATGGTCATCATGATAGTGGCTGAGGATCAGCGCGTCTACCCGGGTGCGGGCCAGTGAAAAGAGGTGATTGGCCGCGATATCCCCGGCATTGTCACCGAGACTGCCGCCGCAGTCGATGACAATGCTGCAGTCTTTCCCCGTCACGGTGAGGCATTGGCCCTGCCCCACATCCAGCACGCTGCAGCACAGGTCGCCCTGATTGCCGGCAATGGCGTGAAAACCCAGAAAGCAGGGCAGCGAAAAGAGTACGGCGCAGAAATAGCTCCGCATTCGGTGCGGGATACCCGGAAGCCAACGAAACAGCGGCAGCATCAGATAGGCAAGCACGAGCCAGCTGCCTATGTACACGGAATCCACGGATGTACCCGCAAAGGGCAGCGAGCCCAGAAACTTTGCTGCAGCGGCGATGTAAGCTGCAGCCAGACGGGCGGGGATGGCAAGGATCTGTGCGCCGGGGAGCCAGAAAAGGCCCAGCAATGAAGCGCAGAGACCGAAGCCGAATGCCAGCGCCACCGCCCACAGCGTCAGCAGATTGGTCACGGGTGCAATGAGAGAAATGCGTGAGAAAATGGCGGCGGTCACCGGAAGCGAGAGCAGCAGTGCCGAAAGAGATACGGCGAGGGAGCTTGCAGCCGCACCCAGAAATCGCTTTGCGGGCTTCGGAAGCTTCTCCATGGAAAAGGGAGACAGCAGACTCTTTCGAATGGGGTCGGAAAAGAGCAGGATGCCCAGCGTGGAAGCAAAAGACAGCTGGAGACCGGCACTCATGGCGGCGTAGGGATTGAGGAGCAGCAGGATCAGAAGCGCCAGGGTCAGGGCCGTCAGGCTGTCATACTCCTGCCTTGTAAGCTTACTGAGACAAATGGCAAGCTGCATCACTCCTGCACGGACCACACTGGCCGGAAAGCCGGTCATGGCCATGAAGCAGAAGATCACCGGGATGCATACCAGCGCGGACAGGCGGCTTTTTCCCAGCAAAACATAGAGAAACAGCACCAGAAAGCTGAGGTGCATGCCGGAAACGGCCACACAGTGGGCGATGCCGGATTCCCGCAGCATGGCATAGAGATGCACTTCCTCCCGGAGGAGGCTGCGATTATCGGTGAGGAGTGCGGACAAAAAGGGCGCTGCCGCCTCGCCGAAAACCTGCGGCATGTTTTCCACAATGTGCCTTGCCAGCTTCAGCGGCAGAAAACGCCATGGGCATTTCCCGGGCCCCAGTACCCGTATCTCACCGTCCTGATAGGCATAAAGCTGAACACCTTGGGACAGGATGTAGTCGCTGTTTACCCGGTCCCGGGTGAATTCAAATTCGGCGGAAAAGGCGATGCGCTGCCCCGGTTCCAGACTGTATTCTTCATCATAGTACAGCCGTGCCCGGATAAGGTCCATGCGTACCTCCACGCTGTAGCCATAAATGCTTTTCTGGGGATATTCCAGCACCAGTGCCTCTGCACTGCAGGGCCCGGGCACCAGATGCGCCGCCCGGCTGAGGATGCAGGTATCCCAGATCCCTGTCCAGAGAAGACCGCAGCACAGCCCGAGACAAGCGAGACTGCCTGCAAGGAAGAGCCTGCTCCTGCGGCGCAGCAGCAGACACAGCACTCCGACAGCAGCGGCGAGCAGGGGCCAAAGCAGCAGAAAACCCGAGGGAAGGACATACATGCACAGAAAAACCGCCGCGGAAAAGAAGGATGCAAAGATAGCAAACTTTCTCACTGCGGCGGCTCCCTTCCCTGCGGATTTACCCCCGGAGGGGTATGGGAAAAACGCCGGCAACACAGCGATGGATGCCGGCGTTTTGTTGCGTTTCGTTAGCCCGGAGGCCAGGTCATATCCCGTCCGGAAAGGACGTGGAAGTGCAGATGGAACACGGACTGTCCGGCGCTGGCACCCACATTGGAGACCACGCGGAAGCCATCCAGCTCCATTTCCTTTGCCAGCTTGGCAATGACTTCAAAGGTGTGTGCGATGACGGCGGAATTATCGGCATCGATACAGGCTGCGGAGCTGATGTGTTCCCTGGGGATCACCAGAAAATGCACCGGCGCCTGGGGATCGATGTCCTTGAAGGCATAGACCAGTTCATCTTCATATACACAGGTGGAGGGGATCTCCCCTGCCGCGATCTTGCAGAACAGACATTCGGACATGGTTTCCCGCTCCTTTCAGCCGCCCAGCTTCTGGCTGACGAAATCGTCCACGCTGGCCAGGGCGTCATCCAGTTTCAGCAGGTCCTTGCCGCCGCCCATGGCACTGTCGGGCTTGCCGCCGCCGCTGCCGCCGGTGATCTTGGTGACAGACTTGATAATGTCACCGGCACGGACGCCTGCTGCCACAGCCTGCTTGCCGCAGACGGCCAGGAAGGTGATCTTTTCACCGTTGACGCCGGCCAGAACGGCCACCACATTTTCGTCCTTCTCACGGAGCTGGTCGCCGGCAGAACGCAGCCAGTCGGCGCTGACTTCACCCACGGCGGCGGTGAAGACCTTCAGATTGCCCACCTGGCGGGTGCTCAGCAGGAAGCGGTTCACTTCTTCCTTGATGAGTTTGTTCTGGAGCATCTCGATCTTCCGCTGGGATTCCTTCATTTCGCTGAGGGCATTCTTCAGCTTGTTCTTCAGCTCAGTGGGGTTGGTCTTCAGAAGCTCCGCCACTTCCATGAAGTTCCTGGCGGTGTTTTCAGTGGAGGCATAGGATTCCATGCCCACGATGGCTTCCACGCGGCGGACGCCGGCAGCCACGGAGAATTCGGAGGTGATATGGAAGGAGCCGATCTTGGCGGTATTGCACAGATGGGTGCCGCCGCAGAGTTCCTTGGAGAAATCGCCCATGGTGACCACGCGCACCACATCGCCGTACTTCTCTCCAAAGAGGGCCATGGCGCCGTCCTTGCGGGCTTCGTCAATGGGAAGCTCCTTCACGGTGACAGGCAGGTCTTCCAGGATCTGCTCATTGACAATGCGGTTGATCTCCAGCAGCTCTTCGGCAGTGATGGCGCTGTAATGGGTGAAGTCAAAGCGCAGTGCATCGGGCATGACCAGAGAACCGGCCTGCTGCACATGATCGCCCAGCACCTTGCGCAGAGCAGCCTGCAGCAGATGGGTGGCACTGTGGGCGCGCATGATGGCCTTGCGCCGGGGCTGATCCACCTGAGCCAGGACCTTGTCCTCGGCCCGGAAAGCGCCCTTGACGCAGACGCCGTGATGCAGATACTTGTCGCCCTTGCTCAGGACCACGTCGTTGACCCGGAAGACACTGCCGTCAGTGAGGGTCAGAATGCCCTGATCGCCAACCTGGCCGCCCTTTTCCGCATAGAAGGGGGTCTTGTCCAGAACCACGATGCCTTCCTTGCCTTCCGACAGCAGGGAGCTGAGTTCCCCGTCTTCCACGATGGCAAGGATTACGCCTTCGTCCGTCATGGTCTCGTAGCCGCTGAATGCGGTGGGAGTGTTGTCCAGACCCAGGTCGATGCTCTTCCACGCCTCGGACATGTCGCCCCGGGCGGCGCGGGCACGGTCCTTCTGCTCCTGCAGGCAGGCCTGGAAGGTGTCACGGTCCACGGTCATCCCCTGCTCACCGGCCATTTCCTGGGTCAGGTCGATGGGGAAACCGTAGGTATCGTGGAGCTTGAAGGCGGCTTCGCCGGAGAACACGGTCTCGCCGGCGGCCTTGAAGCCGGTCATGTAATCGTTGAAAATGCGCAGCCCCGTGTCGATGGTGCGGGCGAAGTTCTCTTCCTCTGTTCGGATGACCCGGGTGATGTAGTCACGGTGTTCTGTCTGTTCGGGATAGGCATTGCCGCTTTCCTGCACCACGGTACCGCAGACCTGATACAGGAAGGGATCGGTGACGCCCAGCAGGCGGCCGTGGCGGGCAGCCCGGCGGAGCAGACGGCGAAGCACATAGCCTCTGCCTTCGTTGGAGGGCAAGACGCCGTCGCAGATCATGAAGGTGGAGGAGCGGATATGGTCGGTGATGATCCGCAGAGAAACATCCTTCTCGTAGGTCTGGCCGTAGGTGGCGCCGGTGATCTCGGAGACCTTGTTGGTGATGTTCATGACGGTGTCCACATCAAAGAGGCTGTTGACCTCCTGACAGACCACGGCAAGACGCTCCAGACCCATGCCGGTATCGATGTTCTTCTGATCCAGGGGGTATAGTTGTTCTGGCCGTCGTTGTTGAACT